>JBDSHZ010000030.1:0-9402 GCA_039918235.1 Pelobium sp. | reverse complement strand
CTGAACTGGCCTGTGGAGATCATCCTGGCCCGTTTAAGGCAGCAGAGAAATGGGGCGTGTTCCCAGATATTTTCTGTGCAGGTAAGGATCATACTTTTGATTTTCTGGAAGATGTGCTCACTGAAGTGATTGATTTATTTCCTTCGAAATTTATCCACATTGGTGGAGATGAAGCTCCAAAAACTGCTTGGAAAACTTGTCCTTACTGTCAGCGGAGAATTAAAAAAGAGAAATTGAGGAATGAAGAGCAGTTGCAGTCCTATTTTATCCATAGGATAGAAAAGTTTGTCAACAGTAAAGGGAGATCTATTATTGGTTGGGATGAAATTTTAGAAGGCGGATTAGCCCCAAATGCGACCCTAATGAGCTGGAGAGGAGTAGCAGGAGGAATTGCTGCGGCAAAACAAAATCATCAGGTAATTATGACACCTAGTAGCAACGGCTTGTATTTAGACCATACGCAAGGAAGATCTGATCAAGAGCCTGTCACCATTGGAGGTGATGGGAGAATATCCAAAATCTATGCTTATGACCCTACTTCGGATAATCTGACACCTGTTCAGCAAAAGTATATTTTAGGGGTACAGGCCAATTTATGGACGGAATACATTACCACAGAGAAAAGAGTAGAGTATATGATTTATCCACGCATTTATGCTGTTTCAGAAATAGCCTGGACAAATCCTGAACGGAAAGATTTCAAAAATTTTAATGAAGTAAGAGTGCCTGAGCATTTGAAAACATTAGATAAGACAAATACACTTTATCGTGTCCCAGAAGCAATTGGCGCAAAAGATACTACTATTAATGTCGCTGATTCTTATACTTTTAATTACCAACCTTCTGTGGTTGGCGCAAACATTTTTTATACTATAGATGGATATACGCCTAATGAAACCACCACTTTATATAATGGACCATTCACGGTTAAAGTCCCAAAAGGAGAATATAGGCCAGTAAAATCAATAGTGATCACCCCATCAGGAAAGCGTAGCGTAATTACCACAACCATGTTGGTTAACAAAGACATTTTACCGGCTGACAATACTGCTTCTCAAAAAAGCCAAGGAGCATTGAAGTATTATTATGTGCCAGGGAAATTTGCCAATACTTTAGAAATAGATACTAATTTAGCTACGCAGAAAGGCTTAGCGTCTCAAATATCTTTTAATAAAGTTTCTGGCAAAGCTCGTGAGTATGGGATAGTTTTTGTGGGTTACATCAATGTAAATGAGAATGCGGATTTTGAATTTTCCCTTTACAGTGATGATGGCAGTAGGTTATATATTGATGACCAGTTAATTATTGATAATGATGGCAAACATGCCCGATATGAAAAAGCTGCCGGTGTGAATTTACAGGCTGGATTACATAAAATTAGGGTAAGTTATTTTGATGATGGTCCGGGTTCTACCTTGCAGGTTTCTGTAAAAGGAACTGATGGAAAGAAAATCGAAATTCCATCAGTGATGTTATTTAATTAGAGAAGATGAAATTTTCAACAATCATAATAGGATTAGGGATAGTAAATTTGATGGTTTCCTGTGAGGGAAGCGAAAAAGAAAAGCAAATTGAGGTCCCTAAAAATAAGGTGGTGAATCTACCAGCGCCATTTAAAAAGCATTTAAAAATTGAAGTCGGGCCAGAGTTGATTTTTGACATATTTAGCTGGGGCAGAGGGTCAGATTCTACTTCATCGGTTTTGGTGCTTCGCTCAGATTCTTTAAAGAACGATTTTTCAGTTGCTTCAACTGATAATTTAGATGGGCGTTTACAGGAAGTATTCAATACCGATATGGACAATGACGGCAATCCTGAAGTTTTGGTTTATTACACTTTAAATGATAAAATAGAAAGTGCGGCAGTACTTTGCTATGAATTCAATGGAAAGAATGTAAATAAAATCCGTTTTCCTGATTTAACTTCTGCCACTAAAAAACAATACCGTGGGGTTGATAAATTTTATGTGAAAGATGGAATGCTTTTTAGAGAGTTTAATCTTTATGAATCAGAAGATCAAGATGCTAAAAACCCAACTGATAAAAAGGTTATCCAATATTTTATAAAGGGAAATAGTTTTGATTTAAAGGAGGTGGAGTAGTTAGGTAGTTTTTAGTTTTACTGAAAGCTGATAAACAATCTATTCAATTTTATATTTCCTAACAGCCTAACAAACTGAAAACTGATCACCAACAACTGGAAACTGATCACTAACAACTAAAAACTGATCACCAAAAACTGAAAACTGATCACCAAAAACTGAAAACCGATTACTCCACATCCTTAAACTGCTCGTTCAGCCTTTCTAAATCTGCAAGCATTTCATTAAATCTTTTCTCTTCTTTTCTGATGTACATTTTCATGAGGTAAATATAGCAGATCACAAACCAGGCAATGGTTGCTATAAACATCCCAATCATTAAATAAATGTTCATCGTGTAGATGTACTCTATAAGGAATAATACTAGTCCTAATGTCAAACAAAAGCTGTATAATTTATAATTACGGGTGTTTTGCGTGTACCTAGATGCTCTGAATTTCTGAATGAAAAGGATATGATCTTGTGGTTTGTCAAACAAAGTATTACTGTTAGATATGTTTTTAATATTGATGAGTTGCATAATGATGAAGTAAATACAACAAATTGCAACTATCCCCAATCCAACATACGAAGTCCAAAACTGGAATTCTGAACTTACAAAAATATAAGCAATCATTGCAAAAGCTAACAACATCAAAAAGATTTCCCAAACCAATTTAAAGCTGAATTTCTCCCTACTATTTTTATAATGATTGATCACCTCCTTGTAATTGATTACAGGAGCTGTCTTTTGCTCATTCCAAATGCCAACTAATGAATCAAAGTCTTTCATGCTGATTATATAATTCAGTAAGCTTATGTTTAATCCGGTGTATTTTAACTCTCAAATTTCCTTCCGAAATACCGGAAATCTCTGCAATTTCAGGATAAGGGATTTCATCCATTACCAAAGTGATGATAATTCTTTCACTCTCCTCCAATTTCGCAATACATTCATAAAGTGTTTTTACCTGTTCCTGTTTATCAGAAACCTCTTCTTCTTTATTTTCAATAATGTTAGGAGTGAGCTCATCTTTAGCCTGTCTTTTTTCACTTTTCAGATAAGTTAAACAAGTATTTACGGCTATTCTGTAAATCCATGTTGATATCATGGACTGGTTACGGAACTTGTCTAAATTTTGCCAAACTTTAAGAAAAGTTTCCTGCAAAAGATCATTCGCAGCATCATCATCTCCGGTGTAACCAAAACACAAATGGTAAATTTTCTTAGAATTAGCCTGAAATATTTCCTTAAAGACCTGTTCTTTGTTTGACATTAACGCTGTTTTGGTTTTTAGATATGACCTATAGAAGGCTGAATTGTTACAGTAATTTTATTTTATTGTGAAAATACAAAAGAAATTGGATCTCTTGGATTCAAAATTTAAAAACTGATCCAAACCTTATTCTATTTCCCTCAAGCTAAATGATTTTCTTTTGAGCTTCAGCTGCTCAATCAATTCATCAAACTGACGCTGGTAATCAAAAGCCAAATCCTCATTCAATTTAATGATGATTTTGTGAGCTCTTTTTAATTGCCTGAAAAGCAACAATATCAATGCTTTATGATGGGTACTCACTATTGGATGTTTAATAAATTCTTCACAAAAATGAAGAACAATATCTGCCTCTTTATCTTTTTCAGAGATAAATTTGATGTGCTTATTCATTACCCTGAGTAATTTTCTCAACTGTTTGGTAACATAATAAATACTAGGATGCAAATCATCTAAATCATTTGAGATCAACGTTTTTATTTCATGAATATAAATGTCTTTTTGATGGCTGTAAAAGAGTAGGTAATGCAGTAATTCTTTATTTTCAGTTTTATGTTTTGCCAGTCTTAAACAAAGTTCACGCAGTTCTTTTCCCTCTATAAAATTTAATTCTTTCTTAAGTTCTGCTAATTTCGGACTGTTCATTTACATTACATTTGTGCACTTCGGCAAAATAGTTACTTTTGTTAGAATCCCAAATTCTAAAATTGAATGAAGTTAAAGCATATTCCATTAATTACACTAGTTGCCATCTTTATTGCGGCTTTAGTGACCATTTCCAATCACTACCAGATCATTGCAATTTCTGAGCCTGTTTTAATGGGGGTAAGGTGGATAGCTATTATTGCCTTACTTTTATTTGGTTTACATAAAAAGACCTTAACTTCTTGGATATTGATCTCCATGGTAGTGGGTGCAGAAATTGGACACGATTTTCCTGCAATAGCTATAAACCTACAGGTGCTCAGTAAGATTTTCCTGAAAATGATTAAAACCATTGTTGCACCTTTATTATTTGCCACTTTGGTTTTCGGTATTGCCGGTCATTCTGATTTAAAGCAGGTGGGCAGAATGGGATGGAAGTCATTGCTGTACTTTGAAGTAGTCACAACTTTAGCATTGTTTATAGGATTATTGGCCATTAACATCTCCAAAGCAGGTGTGGGAATTAAAGCCCCGGCTGTTATCAATGAGACTTTGCAAGCCGTTGATCCACAATCTGCTACTGATATCATTTTACATGTTTTTCCTGAAAATATAGCAAAGTCAATTGCTGAAGGTCAGGTTTTACAGGTAGTGATTTTCAGTATCATCTTCGGAATTGCATTGGCAATGGTGAGGGAAGACAAACGCCGGCCGATGTTGAAAGCGGCAGAAAGCCTTTCAGAAGTGATGTTTAAATTTACCAATATTGTCATGTACTTCGCGCCAATTGGAGTAGGAGCAGCCATTGCATTTACAGTCGGGCACATGGGGCTTGGTATTTTAGTGAACCTGTTCCAGTTGCTGGCCACATTATATGTAGCATTAATTGCATTTCTATTGCTGGTATTATTGCCAATTGCTTTAATTGTTGGGGTTCCTATCAAGAAATTCTTAAAAGCCGTAGCAGAACCAGTTTCTATTGCATTTGCCACCACTAGTTCAGAAGCTGCCTTGCCAAGGGCCATGGAGGCTATGGAAAGGATTGGTGTTCCGCGTAAAATTGTTGCTTTTGTGATTCCTACTGGTTATAGTTTTAACTTAGACGGCACCACTTTGTATCTTGCTTTGGCAGCTGTATTTGTAGCACAAGCTGCCGGGATAGAAATGAGTATTGGTCATCAACTGGTGATTGTATTTACCTTAATGCTCACCAGTAAAGGTGTGGCAGGTGTACCAAGAGCTTCGTTGGTGATATTGTTAGGAACTGCAGCTTCATTCAATCTGCCGGTATGGCCCATATTTATCATTCTTGGGATTGATGAATTAATGGATATGGCCCGTACATCTGTAAATGTGCTGGGCAATTGCTTGGCTACTGTGGTGATAGCGAAATGGGAAGGTGAATTTGATGAGCATGCCAATCACGAAGAATTAGTAGAATTATAATAGATTAACAACAACATGAGTAACCGATTTAAAAAGATATTTTTAGGATTTAGTATTGCCATTCCATTTATCCTATACTGTGTTTATTATTATGCAATCATGATAAAAAATGCACCTTATAAATTCACTGAATTTGAGAGCGTAACGTTAAAGAGTGGTCATGGCAATAATTATAATAATGTGTATAGTTCCAAAACTCAGGATTATCAATACCTTAACAGTAAAGATTCTGTAGTACATTCAAAGGTTAAACTTTCTAAAGACGATTTACTTTACATACACCGAAAAGCTGCCGAGTTAGGTTTTTGGAATTGGCCAGAGAAAATGCTGGGAGATACTACCGGTAAAAAGGCGCACTATTATTTGGAATATGATTATCAGCGTAAGAAAAAAATCATTGAAATCGATGGTGATTATAATGAAAATCCCAAGTTAAGAGATGCAGCAATAGAGTTGGTGAGAACGGTAGAAAAAACGATTAATACTGCCGATGACCAACAGAACTAAATCCTGATTGAGCTATGGTATAATAGCTGGAAACTTAATAATGATGCTTAGGTTAAATCAAAATCATCAGCATCTTTTAAAAATGGCATTTGTTCCCTTGCTTTAGCCACTTCATCCTTATTAATGGTAAAGGTATAAAGGTCTTCTTCATCTCTTTTATAATAAACCACATTGCCCTGTGGGTCTAAACAAGTGGTGTCTCCGCTGTGATAAACCTCATTTCCATCATGCCCAACTCTGTTTAGGGCAATGATAAAGGATTGATTTTCTACAGCCCTTGCAGGAATCAAGGTTCTCCAGTGTGCAGCTCTTTTCTCAGGCCAACTGGCAATTACCAAAAGAAGGTCATAGTATTCGTCTTTATTACGTAACCAAACAGGAAACCTTAAATCATAGCAGATCGCAGGCATTATTTTCCACCCATTCAATTCTACTATTAATCTTTTATTGCCAGCGGTATAAACTTTATCTTCGCCGCCTAAACCAAATAAATGTTTTTTATCATAATACTGATAAACGCCATCTGGTTGCATCCAAATTAAACGATTGTAATGATTCCCCTCTTCTTTAATAATCAATGAACCTGTCACCACAGCATCAAAGCGATCAGCTTTTTCATGCATCCATTTCATGGTTTTACCGTCCATTTCTTCTGCAAGCTCTGATGCATTCATACTGAAACCGGTATTAAACATTTCAGGAAGGATGATGAGATCGGTTTTTTCCCTAATTGCAGAAAGCTTAAGGCTAATATTCTGAAGATTTTTATCAATATTTTCCCAAAAAAGATAGGCCTGTAAAAGTGTGATTTTCAACTGACTCATAAATAAAAAGAGATTAGGTCTGATGTTGCCAATTGCAATTTACCATAAATTTAGTTTTAACAAAGGAGTAATTAATGAGATACCTTTAAACTTTTAATAAAAATTTGGCGGCTTTTTCTAAGGTTTCCTCTTTTTTGGCAAAACAAAATCTCAATGTCTTTACGTCTGTATTTCTTGTAAAAAAACTGGAATGTGGGATACTGGCAACTTTAAATTCTTTCACCAAACGTATGGCAATTTCTTTGTCGCTTTCATCAGATATCCTTTCATAGGTCACATTCTGAAAATAAGAGCCTTTGGAACTCAATAATGTAAACCTGGTTTCTTTTAATAATTTTAAAAAAAAGTCTCTTTTATTTTGAAAGAAGCCAGCAAGTTGATGATAAGTTTCTGATTGATTTAGGTAATTGTTAAAGGCATGTTGGATTGGTGTATTAACACTGAATACCAAAAACTGATGTATTTTCCTAAATTCTTTCATTAATTGTTCAGGTGCTAAACAGTAACCAACTTTCCATCCTGTAGTATGAAACAGTTTCCCAAAACTAGCGATGACAAAAGTACGTTCTTTGAGCTCTTGAAAACGGGAAAGACTTAAATGGGTTTCGCCGTCAAAAATGATATGCTCGTAAACTTCATCACTAATAATCAAAATATCAGTATTATGCGTAATTTTTATCAACTGTTCCACATCTTCCTGCTTTAAAAGCTTCCCTGTAGGATTATTTGGAGTATTGATGATGATGAGTTTTGTATCTGAAGTCACCATTCTTTTCACTACAGCCCAATCTATTTCATAAAATGGAGGTTGCATTTCAAAAGCTTTAACCAGTCCGCCAAATGCCTTAATGGTAGGGGAATAACAATCATAAGCGGGTTCAAATATAATGGCTTCATCATTTGGTCTAATAATGCTGGCAATGGCAGTAAAAATAGCCTGTGTTGCACCAGCGGTAATGGTGATTTCCGTTTCAGGGTGATAATAGGACTGATGGAGCTCTAAAGTTTTTTTTGACAATGTTTCTCTTAAACTTAAAATACCGGGCATTGGAGCATATTGATTTTTGCCATCCTTCATTTCTTTATTCACCAATTTAATTAACTGCGGGTCAATGCCAAAATCTGGAAACCCTTGTGATAAATTGATGGCCTGGTACTCATTTGCTAAAGCACTCATCTCTGAAAATATAGAATTGGCAACTTTTGGAAGTTTGGAAGAGAAGTTGATCACGATTTACTGTTAATGATTTCTTGAAAATAAGATTAATTTTAGACCAATGAAAACCTATTGAAGGAAATTTTGTCTATTCGATAAATTTAAAAACATAAATTAGATTTAGAATGAACCATCAATCAAAAGAAAGTAAGCTATTTGTAGTATTAGGCTGTTTTTTAATTGCCAATGCCATTATTGCTGAGTTTATTGGTGTAAAGATATTTTCTGTGGAAGAATCTTTGGGCTTTGCAAAGTTCAACCTCAATTTATTCGGTGTGGAGGGCTTATCCTTTAACATGTCGGCAGGGGTAGTCACCTGGCCAATTGTTTTCATCATGACGGATATCATCAATGAATATTATGGGGTTAAAGGCGTTCGGTTTCTTTCTTATCTGGCCGCAGTTTTAATCGCTTTTGCATTTATTGTGGTTGGCTTGTCCATGAAATTGGTAGGAGCTGATTTTTGGATCAATCAATCTATAAACGGAGAAAATTTAGATATGAATAATGCTTTCAGAGGTATTTTTGGAC
This sequence comes from Pelobium sp., assembly GCA_039918235.1. Classification (GTDB taxonomy): domain Bacteria; phylum Bacteroidota; class Bacteroidia; order Sphingobacteriales; family Sphingobacteriaceae; genus Pseudopedobacter. The sequence goes on along the minus strand of JBDSHZ010000030.1, from coordinate 876 downwards.
AGGGCATGTGGATTATTGTGGGGTCTATTACCGCTTTCATGATTGGTCAATTAGTAGATGCCAAAATTTTTCATTTAATAAAAAGAATCACTGGAGAGAATAAATTATGGCTTAGGGCAACTGGCTCAACTTTAGTTTCTCAATTCATTGATAGTTTTGTGGTAATCTTTATCGCATTTTATTTAAACCCAGCTTATCACTGGAGCTGGCAGATGGTAGCCGCAATAGGTTTGGTTGGCTATAGTTATAAATTTATTGTCGCCCTACTCATGACTCCAGTTTTATACTTAGTACATAGCATAATAGATCGCTTTTTAGGAAAAGAGTTGGCGCACCAATTAATGGAAAACGCTGCAAAAGAGGATTGACGAAATGTTTTCTTGTTTTCATACTTCAGAAAAATTTTAAATAGAAAAAGCCGATGGAAAACTCCATCGGCTTTGTTATGAAAATCAAAATCAGTTATTCGCCAACCTTTAACAATTCAATATCAAAAATCAAAGTGCTAAAAGGAGGGATGTCCTGACCGGCACCTCGCTCTCCGTATGCTAATTGATAAGGAATGTAAAAGCGGTATTTAGACCCAGCAGGCATTAATTGTACACCTTCTGTCCAGCCAGGGATTACACTGTTAAGAGGCAAAGTTAAAGGTTCGTTTCTGCTGTAGGAACTGTCAAACTCTTTTCCGTCTAATAATGTCCCTTTATAGTGAACAGTAACCGTATCTGTTGCTTTGGGTTTTACGCCAGTTCCAAGGGTAAGCACTTCATACTGTAAACCACTTGGCGTGACCGTCACTTTAGGGTTTTTCTTATTGTCTTCTAAAAATTTCTTCCCTGCTTCTTGTAAACCTGCAAATTTATCTTGACTTGTTTT
>JBDSHZ010000029.1:0-7223 GCA_039918235.1 Pelobium sp. | reverse complement strand
CGCTATGTGATGAGCATGGTGCTTATTTTATTGCAGATTCCATTCAATGTGGCTATGGCAGAAGCGGGAAATTCTATGCTCATGATTTTGCTGGAGTTGATGCAGATATTTACCCAATGGCAAAAGGTATAGGAAATGGTTTCCCTATTGGCGCAATCAGCATCAGTCCGAAATTAAAACCTTGGCATGGAATGCTGGGAACTACTTTTGGTGGCAATCACTTAGCTTGCGCTGCAGCCTTGGCAGTTTTGGAAGTAATGGAAGAAGAAAACCTAATGGAAAACGCCGAAAATGTAGGCAATTACCTGATTTGCGAGTTAAAGAAATTTGATAAAGTAAGAGAAGTGAGAGGGAAAGGCTTGATGATTGGAATCGATTTGCCAGAAGAAATGAGCCATGTAAGAAAAGATTTACTTTATAAAGAACATATTTTCACAGGAACTTCTAGCCCAAATGTGATACGTTTATTGCCAGCTTTAAATTTAACAATGGTGCATGCGGATAGATTCTTAACATCGTTTTCTAAAATTTTAAATCAATAATAATGAAGCTTTTCACCTCTGTTGACGACGTTAAAGACATAAATAAAATTGTTTCAGAAGCCATTTCAATAAAGAAAAATCCATTTGCAAATGAAGCACTAGGTAAACACAAAACCTTAGGTCTGATATTTTTAAATCCAAGTTTGCGTACCCGTTTAAGCACTCAAAAAGCAGCCTTAAATTTAGGGATGCAGGTGATGGTGATGAATTTGGATAAAGAAGGCTGGGCTTTAGAAACTCAGGACGGCATCGTTATGAACGGCACAACTGTAGAACATATTCGTGAGGCTGCCGGTGTGATGGGCGAATATTGCGACATCATCGGTTTTAGGTCTTTCCCGAGTTTGATGAACCGTGAGGAGGATTATTCGGAAGAGATTTTTAATAAATTTGTGAAGTTTTGCGGTGTTCCCGTAGTGAGCTTAGAGTCTGCTACCCGCCATCCTTTGCAGAGTCTGGCAGATTTAATTACCATAGAAGAATTAAAGAAAACTGAGAAACCCAGAGTGGTTTTATCTTGGGCACCTCATGTAAAACCATTGCCTCAGGCAGTAGCCAATTCTTTTGCCGAGTGGATGAATAAGGCAGATTATGATTTTGTGATTACCCATCCTGAAGGTTATGATTTGGCTCCAGAGTTTGTTGGAGATGCTATAGTGACTAACAATCAGGATGAAGCTTTGGCTGGTGCCGATTTTGTGTATGTTAAAAACTGGTCGAGTTATAATGATTACGGAAAAATGTTAACCGATGGTGATGGTTGGATGATGACCAATGAGAAACTGAAACTTACCAATAATGCAGGTGTGATGCATTGCTTGCCTGTAAGAAGAGGTTTAGAATTATCACATGAAATTTTAGACGGGCCAAATTCACTGGTTTTAAATCAGGCAAATAATAGAGTTTGGGCAGCACAGGCCGTTTTGAAAAGTATATTGGAGAATTTATAATCTAAAACCTCGGTCTGTGTCCTCACAGACCGAAATAAAATAAAATGGTCTGTGAGGACACAGACCATGGGACAAAAATTTGTAAATGGAGAAACTCACCGTCATAAAAATAGGAGGAAATGTCATTGACGATTCTGAAAAACTACATGAATTTTTAAAGGCTTTCGCCGATTTAAAAGGCAATAAAATTCTGGTTCATGGTGGTGGTAAAATGGCAACGAAATTAGCAGAAGAAATGCACATTGAAGCTAAAATGATTGACGGACGCAGGATTACCGATATTGAAACTTTAAGAATTGTCACCATGGTTTACGCTGGTTCAATCAGTAAAAATCTCGTCGCTCAATTGCAAATGCATGGCTGTAATGCATTAGGTTTAAGCGGTGCTGACGGAAACCTTATCAAAGCTAAAAAACGCCCCATTCAAAAAATTAAATCTAAAACTGATGATACTTTTCAAGATGTAGACTTCGGTTTTGTAGGAGATTTAGACGAGAATTCTGTTCAGAGTGAAAATTTAGCAAAGCTGATTAATAACGGTTTCGTTCCCGTTTTTTCTGCCATTACTCATGATGGAGAAAGCCAGTTATTAAACACAAATGCAGATACTATTGCATCAGCTTTAGCAATTGGAATGTCTCAGCAATATGAAACTTCGCTGGTGTACTGTTTTGAGAAAAAGGGAGTTTTAATAAATGTGAATGATGAAAGCTCAGTCATCCGAGAAATCAATCCTTCCACATACGAAGATTTAAAAGCCAAAGGAATTGTAGCTGACGGAATGTTGCCTAAATTGCACAATGCTTTTGATGCGATACACAAAGGGGTGAAAGAAGTTTTTATTGGCAAGGCTGATGATTTGAGTGAGTTAGAAAGTAATGGTTTTTTGGGCACTAAACTTACAAAATAGCAATTGCTAAACACCTCGGTTTGTGTCCTCACAGACCGAAACTAAATTTACATTGAAATGGTCTGAGAGAACACTGACTATGGGGAAAATTTTTACCCACAAAAAATACAGAGTTGTATTGATGTTTAATAATGATATGTTTTGCGTTAAGGATAGAAGCGACATCCTTTTTTTGTCCTAGCCAGTAAGCAAATAGCAAAAAAAGATATAGCGGATAGCCTGTTAAAACGCCCAAATAAAAATGATTTTAAAAAGTTTGAAAAGCCTAACCACATCACAAACCCATCACTTAACAAAAAAAAATGAAAAAAATAACCATCATTGGTAGCGGAAACATTGGTTTATCATTAGCCAAAGGTTTAGTGAAAAGCGGTCTATATCCTGCAGATTCAATTACTTTAACCAAAAGAACGTTAAGTGGATTAGCTGAATATGTCACCCAAGGTTTCCAAACTTCAAGTGATAATGCAGCTGCAGTTAAGAATGCTGATATTATTGTTTTGGCAGTTTTACCACAGCAGGTGAACAAGGTTTTGGATGAAATAAAATCATCGATTAACCCTCAGAAGCAACTGTTCACTTCCGTGGTTTCTGGCGTTACCTGTAAGAATATTCGTGAGAAATTGTACAATGATTTGCAGGTGGTGAGGGTGATGCCCAATACTTCTATTGCTATTCAACAATCCATGACTTGCTTTGCAACTGATAACGCCTCGACGGAAAGTTTACAAATGGTGAAAGATATTTTTGACACTGTTGGGATTACCATTCAAATCAATGAGGAGTTGATGACTTCTGCTACTGCTTTATGTGCCTGTGGAATTGCGTTCTTCCTACGCTCTATCAGAGCAGCTTCGCAAGGCGGAGTGGAAGTAGGTTTCCATGCAAAAGATGCTTTAATGATGGCCGCACAAACGGCCAAAGGTGCAGCAGATTTATTATTGCAATTGGCTTCACATCCAGAACATGAAATTGATAAAGTAACTTCGCCAAAAGGCTGCACCATTGCCGGATTGAACGAAATGGAGCACAATGGTTTTAGTTCTGCCATGATCAAAGGGATTAAAACATCGGCGAAAATTGCAGGAGAATTATATACTAAAGAGTAGTTTTTAAGTAATGAGAATTTAGATTTGAGTATTGAGAAGCTGGATTAAAGATATAAGAATCAAGAGTTAAGACGATAAGAGCAAAGTATAATGACAGAAAACACACTTTATCATAACGCAGTTGAATTATTGAAAAAGCTGATTTCAACGCCTTCTTTAAGCAAAGAAGAAGACCAGACTTTTGCTATTCTTTCCGATTTCTTTACTCAAAACGGCGTGAACTTCCATACCAAAGGATTCAATATTTGGGCTTACAACAAAAATTTTGATGAAAAAAAGAAAACCATTTTACTGAACTCTCACCATGATACTGTAAAACCTAATAAGAGCTATACCCGTGATCCTTTTTCACCTGATGTTGAAGATGGGAAGCTATTTGGTTTAGGGAGTAATGATGCTGGCGGCTGTTTGGTTTCCTTGATTTCGGTGTTTTTACATTTTTACAATCATGAGAATTTAAAATATAATATTGCAATAGCAACTACTGCTGAGGAAGAAAACTCTGGAAAAGGTGGTTTGGAATCTATCATTCCTGAATTGGGAAAATTAGATTTTGCCGTCATTGGAGAACCTACCTTGATGGATTTGGCAATCGCGGAAAAAGGATTAATGGTTTTGGATTGCCATGCAAAAGGTAAATCTGGCCATGCCGCAAGAAACGAAGGTGAAAATGCCATTTATAAAGCTTTAAAAGACATTGAGTGGTTTCAAAACTACCAGTTTACTAAAGTCTCGGAAACTTTGGGTCCTATAAAAATGACCGTCACTATTATCAATGCAGGAAGTTTGCACAATGTAGTCCCTGATGATTGCACTTTCACGGTAGATGTTCGTGTGACTGATGTTTACAGCAACGAAGATGTTTTAAAAATCATCCGCTCTTCTGTGGCTTGTGAGGTCGTTCCGCGTTCTGTACGGTTGAAGCCGTCCTCTATTCCAAAAGAACATCCAATTGTACAAGCTGGAATTGCTTTAGGAAAAAACACTTATGGCTCTCCCACCACTTCAGACCAATCCCTTTTAGATATACCTTCACTAAAATGTGGACCAGGAGATTCGGCAAGATCACACACTGCAGATGAATTTGTTTATTTAAAGGAAATTGAAGAAGGAATTGAGGGATATTTGAAGATGTTGGAGCAAATAGTTTTATAATATTTGGGCAATCCCTACGGTCGGGCTTTACACTATATTCCCGATGAAAAACCGGGAGATGCCGTTTCAATCCCTATTGCAAAACCCAAAACATGATGAAAAGCTTATGTCGATTCAATCGACATATTACAATAACATGTCGATTTTTTTAATTATTTTCGACACGTTAATTATTCATGTCGATTGAATCGACATATAAAAATTAGAGAAAATGAAGAGTTTCGATAAGAATAAACCTTATAATTCGCTTCCAAATTTACCTCCAAAAACAAATCTGGAAAGCGTAGAGATTTTGAAAATTTCTATCGAAGCAAATAAACTTCTTGCCGAACTAAAGGGTTATTGCCAGACCTTACCTAATCCCAATTTACTGCTAAACACCATTGTTTTACAGGAAAGCAAGGAATCCAGCGCTATTGAAAATATTGTTACCACACAGGATGAGCTTTATCAGGAGACTTTAAGAACATCTGAAAACATTAAAAATGCTACTGCCAAAGAAGTGATTCAGTATAGGGAAGCAATGTATTGGGGCTTGGGCGAAATGCAGAAAAACGGTTTGATTACGACCAATCTATTAGTTGGTATCATGCAAAGGCTTAGGAATACAGACGAAAATATCAGAAATACGGCAGGAACAAAACTCGCAAACCCAAGCAATCAACAAATCGTTTACACACCGCCTGAAGGCGATTCAATCATCCGTGAGAAATTAAAAGAGCTGGAAAAATTCATAAATAATAATGAATATTCCACCTTAGATGGCTTGATAAAAATGGCACTCATTCATTATCAATTTGAAGCTATACACCCTTTTTCTGATGGAAATGGCAGAACAGGCAGAATTTTAAATGTTTTATATCTTATCAATCAAAACTTGATTGGGATACCGGTTTTATATTTAAGTTACTATATCATTCAAAATAAAGCGGACTATTATCGATTGTTAAGAGAAGTGACAGAAAAAGGCAACTGGGTTGATTGGGTCAAATTTATTGTGAAAGGCGTTGGCGAAACTGCGGCACTAACACTTCAAAAAATAAATGCCATTTTACAATTAAAAGCTGATTCTGAAGAGAAAATTAAGACCGTATTAAAAGCATCCTACTCGCGTGAATTATCAGACTTATTGTACAGCTACCCTTATATCAAGATAAAAATTTTGGAAGAAAACAACATTGCAAAAAGACAAACTGCATCAGAATATTTAAAGAAATTAGAGAAAGCTGGTTTGTTAGACGCTACAAAAATTGGTAATGAGGTTTATTATATCAACAAAGGATTGATGGAAATTCTAGTCAAATAACGAATAAACTGGTATGTCGATTCAACCGACATAATGATTAGGTATGTCGATTTTTTTATATATTTTCGACATACTTTTATGCTATGTCGATTCAATCGACATACTAAATTTAAGATTACAGATTTACAATTGTAAATTTGATCTATCAATCAAAAATTAAAAATAGAATGAAACTCTGGCAAAAAGAAACATCAACAAATAATTTAGTAGAACAATTTACTGTTGGGCAAGACCGTGAAATGGACCTATTTTTAGCGTCTTTTGATGTTTTAGGTTCTTTAGCGCATACCAAAATGCTCAATAGCATCGGTTTGTTGCCTGATGAAGATTTAGCTTCCGTACAAAAAGAGTTGAAAAATATTTATCAGGAGATTGCAAATGGCAAATTTACTATTGATGAAGGAGTAGAAGATGTACACTCACAAGTGGAGATGTTGTTGACGCAAAGAATTGGCGAAGCAGGGAAGAAAATACATAGTGGCCGTTCGCGTAACGACCAAGTTTTGGTGGATTTAAAACTCTTCTTTAGAAGTGAGATTAAAGAGATGGTAGGCTCTGTTAATGAGCTTTTTGAATTACTGATTCAATTAGCTGAGATACATAAACAGAAGCTGATGCCTGGCTATACGCATTTACAGATTGCCATGCCTTCTTCTTTTGGATTGTGGTTTGGTGCTTACGCTGAAAGCTTGATTGACGATTTGGAACTGCTATTGGCGAGCTATAAAATCTGTAATAAAAACCCTTTAGGTTCTGCTGCAGGTTACGGTTCTTCTTTTCCTTTGAACAGGACTATGACTACTCAATTGTTAGGTTTCGAAAACCTTAATTACAATGTAGTTTATGCACAAATGGGGCGTGGAAAAACAGAAAGGATTATTTCACAAGCGATGTCTTCAATTGCGGCTACTTTAAATAAAATGGCCATGGATGCCTGTTTATTTATGAACCAGAACTTTGGGTTCATCTCTTTTCCTGATGAACTAACCACTGGTAGCAGCATTATGCCACATAAAAAGAACCCTGATGTTTGGGAATTGATTCGTGGGCGGACCAACCAGATCCAGGCTTTACCCAATCAAATTATGATGTTAACCACCAATTTACCCAGCGGTTACCACCGCGATATGCAATTGCAGAAGGAAACACTTTTTCCTGCTTTCCAAAGTTTAATGGCTTGTTTGGATATGTCTAAACTGATGTTAAAAAACATCAGGATTAAAGATAATATTTTGGATGATCCTAAATACC
>JBDSHZ010000028.1:0-41903 GCA_039918235.1 Pelobium sp. | reverse complement strand
AAAGGAGCAGTAATTGAATTTAACTTCGTTAAACTTTTTCCATCTCCAAAAAGTGCAACTATTGCAGTTTTCTTTTGTTGCATTTCTAAAATGAAGCTCATCACATCTTCATCAAAAACTGAAACATCTGACAGCGAAAGTATAACCGTATTGTAGAATTTTAACTCATCAACCAATCCTTTAAAATCATGATCTGAATGATACATATTTCCATTAAAATGGTCTGCTTTTGAATATTTGTTTAACATACTATCCAAAACAATATGATGACTAAAGCCAAGATCTATACAGGCTATTTTTCTTCCTTCTAAATTTTTCAAGGGTAAAACTCCCTCATCATTATTTAACAGAACAGTAGTTTTCTCTGCTTGATTAAAACCGGTAAGCCAATTTTCACTTTTTTGATGTTCCTGCCCACAGGCAAAAAGAGAAACTGATAAAAATAAGGTTGATGCTAATAAAAATTTCTTGATCATTTCTTGTAAACGTTTTTTCCTGATATAAATGTTTGTAATACTTTAGTTTTAGGGATCTGATTTTCAATGATTTTCATCAAATCCTGATCCAGAATTACAAAATCTGCCATCTTTCCTTTTTCAATGCTTCCTTTTTCCTTTTCCTCAAAATTAGCTTTGGCGGCCCAAATTGTCATTCCTCTAACCGCTTGTTCTCTACTTAAGGCATTCTCTTTTTGGAAGCCATGTCTAGGAAAATTTTCTAAATCTTTGCGAACTACAGCCGCATAAAAAGTATTGATGGGGTTAATTCCTTCTACAGGGAAATCTGTACCTAAAGGTAACCAGCCATTTTGCTGTAGCAATTGCTGATAGGCATAAGCTGATTTCACCCTTTCGTTTCCCAGCCTGTCTTTTGCCCAATACATATCAGAAGTGGCATGTGTTGGCTGTACTGATGGAACAATATTATTGTCTCCGAATAGTTTAAAATCTTCAGGATTGATGACTTGAGCATGCTCAATCCGCCAGCGTTTATCATTTTTCCCTTTTAAAACATCGGCATAAATCTTTAGTATAGTTCTATTTGCCGAATCGCCGATGGCATGGGTACACATTTGAAAATCATTGGAAGCAATCTTTTGTGCTACATCCACAAAATGTTGCGGATCTGAAAGTAAAAAACCAGTATGACTTTTCATATCACTGTAAGGCTGTAACAGACAAGCTCCTCTAGAACCCAATGCACCATCTCCATACACCTTAAAAGACCTTACGTTTAAAAAATCAGTTTTAATTTTTCCTCTTTTAAATAAGAAGTCATAATTCTTCTGTGCATCAGAAAGCATCACATAAAGTCTCATTTTTAAATCCCCGGTTTTTTGTAAGGAGTCAATCAGCAAAGCATCTTCAAAATCAATTCCACAATCATCAATAGTAGTTAAGCCTACAGCAAAACAATTCTGAGCAGCGTCTAATAAAGCACTTTCCGTTTGTTTACGGTTAAATAACGGGATTTTACTGCTCACCAAGTCTACGGCATTATCAATTAAAATGCCTGTGAGTTTTCCATTCTTTTCTACAATTTCTCCTCCAGTAAGTTTTAAACCGGGAACAATCCCTGCAGAATCTAAGGCAAACTGATTGGCAATTACCGCATGGCCATCTACTCTTGATAAAACAACAGGGCGATCCTTAAAAAAACTATCTAACAAGCTCTTATCTGGGAATTCTTTGGTTGCCCAATCGTTCTGATCCCATCCTCTGCCAATGATCCAGCCTTCTGGGTTTTCATCTGCAAAAACCTTTATTTTTTCTATAATTTCAGGCCAGCTTTTAGTGCCTACCAAATCTAGGTTTTGTAAACCCTCACCGTACCTTAAAAAATGTGCATGAGCATCAATAAAACCTGGAAAAACCGTTTTACCTTCTGCATCAATTTGCTCTACTGCCTTAAAATCTTTTAAAATCTCTTCAGTAGTGCCGGTTGCAATAATTTTACCGTTAGAAATGGCAAAAGCCTCTATGACTGAAAAAGCCGAATCTACCGTATAAACTTTTGCATTGATCACTACCAGATCAGCGTGTTTTTTAATGTGGCAACTGGAAAAAGTGATGAGTAAAACGAGTGCGAAGAGGCAGTTCTTCATCATGGCTTATTTGATTTTTGATTAGATATTTAGAATTTAAATATAAGATAAGCCCATGGATTATGCCAACCCTTATTTGAAATTCTTTAAAAACAATACAAATGATACATTAAAACATTACAGCTTTGATAGATTTTATAAGATTTCAATATATTAAACTACGATAGGAAGTAAATTCTATAAATCAAAAACCACCTTAAAATTTTGCTTATTTTTGCTGGCTCATGCCAGATATTATTAAACTTTTACCCGATTCCGTTGCCAATCAGATTGCAGCGGGAGAAGTGGTACAAAGACCTGCTTCTGCAGTAAAAGAATTGTTAGAAAACGCCCTAGATTCAGGTGCCGATAAAATTCAGCTGATCATTAAAGATGCCGGAAAATCATTGATTCAGGTGATTGACAATGGCTGTGGAATGAGCACTACAGATGCCCGGATGTGCTTTGAAAGACATGCTACTTCTAAAATAAATAAAGCAGAGGATCTTTTTGCGATTAGAACCATGGGCTTTAGAGGAGAAGCGATGGCTTCCATTGCCGCTATTGCCCAAGTGGAGCTGAAAAGCAGAAGGCATGAAGACGAGCTGGGAACATTGATTGAGATTGAAGGTTCTGAAGTGATGAAACAAGAACCTTGTGCTACCGCTGCAGGGACTTCCATCTGTGTAAAAAACCTTTTTTATAATATCCCAGCCAGGAGAAATTTCTTAAAGAGTAATCCGGTAGAAACCCGCCATATTATTGATGAATTTCAAAGAGTGGCGCTGGCACACCCTAATATCCATTTCACTTTCCATCATGACGGGCAAGAAGTTTTTCATTTGCCCGCTACGCAGTTAAAGCAGCGTATTGTGCATTTGCTTGGGAATAATTATAATGAACGATTGGTGCCTTTGGATGAAGAAACCAGTATTATTCAGGTGAAAGGATTCATCGGAAAACCTTCTTTTGCAAAAAAAACACGTGGAGATCAGTTCTTTTTTGTGAACAACCGGTTTATCAAAGATGGCTATTTAAACCATGCGGTAATGATTGCTTATGAGCAGTTATTGCCCGAGGACTGCTTCCCGCTTTATGTTTTGTTTATAGAAATTGATCCTGCAAAAATCGACATCAATGTGCATCCTACGAAAACAGAGATCAAATATCAGGATGAAAAAGCCATTTATGCAATTATCCGTTCGGCAGTAAAAAGATCATTGGGGAGGTACAACATTACCCCATCTTTAGATTTTAATCAGGAAACTGCTTTTGACGGGATGATTACCGCTAAACCGAGAGACGACATTAAAGCGCCTTCTATTAATTTCAATCCTGATTTTAATCCCTTTCACGAGTCAAGAAAAAGTAGTGACGCGAAAGAGATACCGTATTTGAGAAATGTTGGAGAGCGTTCAGGCATACCCAGCAATTGGGATACGCTTTATGAAATCGCCCATAAAAAAGAGCATCAACAATCAAGCTTTGATTTACAGAGTAGTAAAAACATCACTTTTAGTGATGATAAAATTGAAAATTTAGCCACAAGACAGGTTTTTCAATTACATCAACGTTACATCATTACCCAGATAAAATCTGGAGTGATGTTGGTAGATCAGCAAGCGGCACATGAGCGTATTTTGTATGAGCGATTTTTAATCCAATTGGAGCAGAACAAAGGTTCTAGTCAACAGAGTCTTTTTCCTCAAACGGTAACATTAAGTGCTACCGATTTTGCTTTGGCGAATGAATTGCTGTCAGATTTTCAGGCTCTGGGTTTTCAAATCAGAGACTTTGGCAAAAATACATTGGTGATTGAAGGAGTACCTGCAGATATCCCTGAAAACAACGATCTGGCTACCATGCTGGAAGAATTAATTGAAGGTTTTAAAAATAATCATACCGTTTTAAAGTTAGATAAGCGAGACAATTTGGCTAGAACGTTAGCTAAAAACGCAGCTATAAAAGCTGGCACAACATTGGGAATAGAAGAAATGAACGATTTAATAGATCAGCTATTTGCCTGTCAAATGCCAAATGCTTCTATCTATGGCAAACAGATCATCATCAAAATTACGTTAGAAGAATTATTTGAGAGATTCAATAAGCATTAAAAATATATGAGAGAATTCCGCCCTTTAGGCAACACCCTTTTTCCTCCGGTTGTAAAAAATTTATTGATTATAAACGGCATCATGTTTCTTGCAAGCTCTGTTTTTGGACAAAGCTTGGGAATCAATCTTGAGAAACATTTAGCCCTATACTATTTTACTTCTCCAGATTTTAGAATTTGGCAATTGGTTACCCATATATTTATGCATGGCAGTTTAGGGCACTTGTTCTCCAATATGTTTGCATTATGGATGTTCGGTTCTTTTATTGAAAACTTTTTAGGTCCAAAAAAATTCCTTACCTACTATATCATTACCGGGATTGGCGCCTCAATTCTCTTCACTGCAGTCCAATTTGTAGAAATCAACCCTTTGCAACAGCATGTAGAAATCTATGAAGCTCAACCCAGTTTAAATAATTTTAAATCCTTTATTGAGAATGATGTAAAGCAAGATTATTTACCCGATTTTGAAAGGGTTGCAGATTATTGGAGTACTCATCCAAATAATGATGATGCAAAAAGAGCATCTGTAAATATCACAAAAGAATATTTAGATTTAAAAATCAACACCCCTATGGTTGGTGCTTCGGGAGCCGTTTTTGCGCTACTATTCGCTTTTGGCTACCTGTTTCCAAATATGCTGGTGTACATCTATTTTTTCATCCCCATGAAGGCAAAATATTTAGTCATCCTGTATGGGGCATTTGAATTATATAACGGTATAGCAAGCAATCCTGGCGATAATGTTGCCCATTTTGCGCATTTGGGTGGCATGCTGATTGGCTTTATCATGATAAAAATTTGGGATATTCAACGGCCCGGGCAATTTAACTAAAGAATCAAAAAAACATCCTAAATTAGCCCTATGAGTATTTTTGATGAAATAAAGCTGAAGGTTTTCCAATCTGGTAACAGAACCAATCTTTTTATTGGCATCAATGTGATCGTTTTCCTATTTTTCACGATACTTGGCGTATTTGAATGGTTGTTCACCAAACAATCTACCATTAACACCTGGGTAACAGAATACGGAGCTGTCCCTTCATACCTTCCAAAACTGCTGTACCGCTTTTGGACACCCTTTACCTACATGTTTCTTCATGCAGGATTTTTCCATTTACTTTTTAACATGCTATGGTTTTTTTGGTTTGGGAGAATATTTGAAGAATATTTAAAAGGAAATAAATTAACCTTCGTTTACATAGCTGGAGGCTTGGCAGGAGCAATTTTCTATATCGCCAGTTATAATTTAGTTCCAGCTTTCGCCGATAATGTTCAAATCTCGGTGGCAGTTGGCGCCTCTGCTGCGGTAATGGCCGTGGTAGCTGCAACCGCAACATTATTACCAAATTACACCATTTCCTTAATATTTATTGGTCCGGTTAAAATAGTTTGGATAGCGGTAATATTATTCGTTCTTGATTTCATCAACCTCACTTCAGGAAATGCAGGTGGGCATTTGGCGCATATTGGTGGCGCATTATTTGGCTATTTTTTCATCAAATCTTTACAGGGCGGAAACGATTGGAGTAAACCCTTTGAAAATGCTTTCAAGCCTAAATCAAAATTAAAAACAGTTTACAGAAATCAAACTCCCTCTTTTTCTAGTAACAATGAAAAACCAAATCAGGAGCTAGTTGATAGTATTTTAGATAAAATCTCCCAATCGGGTTATGATAAACTAACAAAAAAAGAAAAAGATATTCTTTTTAACGCCAGTAAATCCAATGAAGAAAAAGAAAAATAGCTTCCTCCAAAAAACCTTTCTTTTCTTTAATTACATAGCCATCATTTGTTTATTGTTAAGCTATTTGGCCACCATCACCGACCCGGCAAAAAATTGGTATTTTACCCATTTTGGTTTAGGATACCCATTTATTTTATTGATAAATATTCTATTTATATTGATTTGGGTGATTTTCAGAAAGTGGTATTTTCTTTTGTCATTAATAATCATCATTGTTGGGTATCAACCTTTAAAAAGAACCTTTGGTTTTAGATTAGCTACAAAGACCAGTACAATAAACAGTACTACCATCAAATTAATGACGTGGAATGTTCACTTGTTTAAAAAATTCGGTTCAGAATTAGATTCTTCCACAAGAACCAGCGTATTAAAAGTTATTAAAGATGAACAACCTGATATTATAGGCATACAGGAGTTCTTCACTAGAAAAAAAGGGGTTTATGACATGAAGGATTCTATTTTAAATAACCTGAATACCAGCCATTACTATTATACTAAATCAGCAGATAACGATTTTGAATCTATTGGAGTAGCAATGTTTAGTAAATACCCTATAGTTTCAAGTGGTGACTTAAAAATAAATGCTTTAAATAGTGGTAACAAAGGAATCTGGGTTGATGTAAAAAAAGGAAATAAAATTATAAGGATATTTGTTGTTCATCTAGCGTCCATCTCTTTTGATCCAGAAGATTATGAGTTTTTAAAGGATGTGAAAGAAGACATTAATACCGGTAAAGATGTGGCCTCTTCTAAAAGAATTGTAAGAAAATTAAAAGACGCATTTATTAGAAGGAGTGAACAGGTCAAAATTTTAAAAGAAGAAATGGCAAAATGTAAAACGCCCTACTTACTGATGGGAGATTTTAATGACACCCCTGCCTCTTATTCGCTTGCGCAGATGACAGATGGAATAAAAAATGGTTTTACAGAAAAAGGCAGCGGTTTAGCCATTACGTATAATGGTGATTTCCCAAACTTCCAGATTGACTATATTTTATCTTCGCCTCAATTTAATTTCTTAACCTATAATATCATTAAAAAAGCATACTCAGATCATTATCCAATAAGGTGTAATGTTTCCCTTCCAGATTAAAATAGCTATTCAATTTTTGTAATTTGCGCCATGCACCAAAATCTTTCCATATACAATACTTTAAGTCGTAAAAAAGAAAAGTTTAAAGCCTTAAACGCTCCCTATGTGGGGATGTATGTTTGCGGACCAACGGTTTACAGTGATGTTCATTTAGGAAACTGCCGTACATTCATTTCTTTTGATATCATATTTAGGTACCTCAGCTATTTAGGGTATAAAGTAAGATATGTTAGAAACATTACAGATGCAGGTCATTTAGAGGGAGATGGAGATGTAGGTGAAGATAAAATATCAAAAAAAGCAAAATTAGCTTCATTAGAACCTATGGAAATTGTGCAACGTTACAGCAATGATTTTCATCAGGTGATGCACACTTTTAATGTGCTTCCTCCCAGTATTGAACCTACAGCAACTGGGCATATTATTGAACAGATTGAATTGGTGAAAACTATTTTAAAAAGTGGATTTGCCTATGAAGTTGGTGGATCAGTTTACTTTGATGTAGAAAAATATAACCAAACGCAGGATTATGGTATCCTAAACGGTAGAAAATTGGAAGACCTGATGAACAATACCAGAGATTTAGGTGGGCAGCATGATAAAAAAGGAAAGCTGGATTTTGCTTTATGGATAAAAGCCAAACCCGAACACCTGATGCAATGGCCTTCTCCTTGGGGAATGGGTTTTCCTGGCTGGCATTTAGAATGCTCTGCCATGAGCAATAAATATTTGGGAGAACAGTTTGACATACATGGAGGAGGAATGGATTTAGCACCCACTCATCATACCAATGAAATCGCTCAAAATGTAGCTTCATGCGGCAAGCAACCAGCAAATTACTGGATCCATACCAATATGCTTACGGTTAATGGTCAAAAAATGTCAAAATCTTTAGGGAACAGTTTTTTACCTCATGAACTTTTTACAGGTAATCACCCTCTACTACAAAAAGGTTATAGCCCTATGGTGGTTAGGTTTTTTATGCTTCAGGCACATTACCGCAGTACCTTGGATTTTTCAAACGAAGCTTTAGATGCTAGTGAAAAAGGCTTTAAAAGATTAATGGCTGCATTGTCTTTATTGGATAAACTAAAACCTTCTTCAAAATCAGAAGTAGCTATCAATGAAATTGAAGAAAAATTGAGGGCAACAATGGATGATGATTTTAATTCTCCAATGTTAATTGCCGAACTTTTTGATGTCACCAGAATCATAAACTCTATCTATGACGGTAAAATAACTATCAATGCTGAAGACTTAGAAAAACTACAAACCCTTATCAAATCTTTTGTAAATGATGTTTTAGGCCTTATTGATGACTTTCAAGCAACCGATGATTTAACGCCAGTGATGGATTTCATTTTAAAATTAAGAGCTGATGCCAAGGAAAATAAAGATTACGCCACTTCAGATAAAATCAGAATTGGTCTAACAGAAATTGGTTTTCAAGTAAAAGATGGTAAAGAAGGCAGTAGTTGGAGTAAACAGTAGTTCAGCCTTTAAATTATAATGGCTTAGCTACATTAAAATTAATGAATTTTTTTTTCAAGATTTTTAGGTGTTCATTTTCATAATAACTACCATATAAAATATAGGATTTATAATTATGAAGAATATTACAATTTCTCTGCTCATTATATTGATGTATACTAACTGCATCGCACAAACGGATAATGGTTCGCTAAGATCTCTGGTGAATGCTGAGGAATATTTTAATTTATTAGCAAATAAAGACGGGATAAAAAAAGGGTATTTAAAAGTTTTGGATAAAGACGGGATCGTATTTAGACCAGTTCCCTTGAATGGCACAAAATTTTATAGGAATGAACCTGAAAATTCAATAGAACTTTCGTGGAAGCCGGAATATGCAATGATAGCAAAAACTGGAGATTTTGGTTTTACAACTGGTCCTTACCTCATTAAAGATGGAGATAAAGAAATTTACGGACATTACGTTTCTGTTTGGAAAGCAGATTCGAAAAATATTTGGAAGCTGGTTCTTAACGGTGAAATCTCACATCCCAAACCAAGTTCTGAAATAAAATTTGAATACAACAGCCCACTTGATAACAAGTATCCTAGATTGATGGGGCCCAAAAAAATTCAAATGAGAGAAGATATTGTAATGAGTACCGATATCTTATTAGGAAAAGCATTAAGCACTTCAGGCATTAAAAACCTTTATGAATTTTATGATGATAAAGTCCGTGTTTATTTCCCCGGGCATTTACCAGTGATTGGAAGAAATAACGCCTTAAAATTTATAAAAGAAGAAAACTTAAATATGACTTCTAAACCCGATTTTGCAGACCGGGCTTTTAGTGGCGACATGGCTTATACTTATGGTACTGCTGAAATTTTAGGTAAACATTACAGCTATGTAAGGATCTGGAAAATAGCTGAAGAAATGAAATGGAATATTATTTTAGATGTATATATGCTTCAATAAAATATTTATTAAACTTCATAAGCCTCTCATTAGGTATGAATTTTGATAACTACTGTTGAACAAACTAAATCACCATCATGAAGAATCATCATCCACAACATCAAGACAACTTTGAAACATTATCAGAAGCCATGAATGGCTTAAAAGAAAAAGGGTTCACCTATGAATTTGACTATAAAGATTCTTGTTTAGTGGAGGGAAGTGGAGGAAAAGAATTTAATGCTAATCAATTAAAAGTTGTAGAAATACATCGATTTGAAGGAATGTCCAATCCTGATGATAATACAATCCTTTACGCCATTGATTGTAGTGATGGTTCTAAAGGGTTGGTAGTAGATGCTTATGGCATGTATGCCGATCCGGATAAAACTGCTTTTATGAGCGATATAGAAATAATATCAGAATAAATCTGACACTATTTTCTCTGTAGAAATCCCTTCAGCCTCTGCTTTGTAATTTCTCACAATTCTGTGCTTTAAAATTGGTTGTGCAACTGCCTGTACGTCCTCAATATCTGGAGAGTATTTTCCATTGATTGCCGCATTGCATTTAGCACCAATTACTAAATATTGTGAAGCTCTCGGCCCAGCTCCCCACTCTAAATATTTATTTACCTCATCAGTTGCATAAGGGGATTGAGGCCTGGTTTTGGCAACCAATTTCACCGCATATTCCAGTACATGATCTGCAATTGGGATTTGCCTAATGAGTTGTTGAAAGTAGGAGATTTGTTCCGCAGTCAGAATGCGCTTTAACGCTTTTACCTCATTTCCTGTAGTTGTTTTTACAATATTAATTTCCTCCTCAAAAGAAGGATAGGTTAAGCTCACATTAAACATAAAGCGGTCTAACTGCGCTTCAGGTAATGGATAAGTACCTTCCTGTTCAATTGGGTTTTGGGTTGCCAGTACAAAAAATGGTTTAGGCAAAGGATGTGTAATACCTGCAGCAGTAACGCATTTTTCCTGCATTGCTTCTAACAATGCAGCCTGTGTTTTTGGTGGCGTACGGTTAATTTCATCCGCTAAAATAATATTTGAGAAAATTGGACCTTTAATAAATTTAAAGTTCCTATCATCTCCTAAAATCTCACTTCCTATAATATCAGAAGGCATTAAATCAGGAGTAAACTGGATACGGTTAAATGAAAGGTCTAAAACATTGGCTACCGTTTGTACCAATAACGTTTTTGCCAATCCTGGAACACCTACTAAAAGGCAGTGACCGTTGCTAAAAATCGAAATAAGTACCGATTTTACCACTTCATCCTGCCCGACAATGATCTTGGCAATTTCCTTTCTTATTTCTTCGTATGCAGCACTTAAAGCATCAACTGCTTCTACTTCTGATTTATAATTCATTTTTATTTTTCAGCAGTTACTGGAGTAGTAATCCAATCTTTCAAGATAGCGCAATCTTGATATTCTTTATCAATTTTAATATAGATAGACTTTCTTTTTTTCTCAAACCACTCACTTACCGTTTTGTTAATTTTATCCTCATAAGTTGCGTCCTTAATTTTAGGTAAATCCTGAGCCAAATTTGCTTTATGAGGAGGAACTTTAGATCTTAAATACAAAAATCTATAGCCTGTTTTAGATCTGGCATCAGTAAAAAGCGCTGGCTTAGAAAAGCTACCCACCTTCATGGTATCAATAGTCAAGAAAACTTTAGGGTCTAATTTATCAGTTGGAATGTGCGTAGTTCTGGCAGATACATTCTGATTATCCAGCATCATTCCACCGTTAAATTTAGTTTCTTTTTCATCAGAATATAGTGAAGCCGCGGTAGAAAAATCTAATTTTCCTGTAACTACTTTTTGATAAGTAGAATCAATTCTCACCCTAGCTCTTTCCAATGCATCTTCTGTGTTTTCTGGAATGATTAAAATGTGTCTTACTCTTACCTGCTCTCCTCTTCTTTCCAATACTTCTAAAAAATGGAAGCCAAATTCCGTTTCAAAAACCGGAGACATTTCTCCTTGTTTCAATTTAAAAGCCCAAGAAGTAAATTCTTTCGCCATCGTCTGTCTATCAAAAAACGGCAACTCTCCGCCCTCTCTGGCAGATCCAGGATCTTGTGAGTACAACCTTGCTAAAGTAGCAAAGCTCTCCCCTTGTTTTATTCTTAATCTTAAAGCTTCTGCCTTGTCTTTATAAAATTCTTTCTCTTTTTTATTCAGTTCAGGATAATTTACAATTTCACCAACCTCTACTTCTGTATTATATTCTGGCAAAGAATCTTTTGGGAATTTATCAAAAAATCGTTTCACTTCTAAAGGAGTAACTTCTACTTTCTCAGTGATTTTCGCCTGCATTTTTTGAGCCACCAATACTTCCTTGATATCAGGTCTGATTTCATCTTTATATTGGATTACCGATCTGCCTAAAAACTCTTCCAATTTATCCTGCCCGCCTGCTCTGGATACCATAGAACGCATTCTTCGGTCAACCTCATTATCAATATCTTCTTCATCTACTACAATAGAATCCAATACCGCCTGTTGGGTCAGTAATTTCTGACTCAGCATACTTTGCAAGAAAAGACATTTTGTGTCGGCATTAGGCTGATTGCCCTGTAAAACATAATTGGAATATTGTTGCTCTATTTCTGATTTAAGAACAATATTGTCCCCTACAACGGCAACCACTTTATCTACTACTTTTTCATTATTCTCCTGAGCAAAAACACTGGCCCAAGCACAAAAGATAAGACTTGCTAAAATTGAAAATTTCTTCATTTAATATACTTCTAATTCATTATTTTTTTGAGCTTCATTAAACACTTCAGTTTCCATCTGGTTTATGAGCGTCAGTTTACGCTGATTCAATATCAGGTTTTTAATATTCTCTTTTTCAAAAGCTAAAGGAGACAAACTATCCCTAAACTTTGAGTCCCGCAAAATTATGAGATATAATGTATTATTCTCAGAAATTTCAAAAATACGGTTTAAATTATCAAAATTTCTTTCTCCTATTTTTGCTATTGGAAAAATATTCTCCAATTCTTCGGTATAATGCCAAGTGGTATCCATTAAAGAAAAGTTTGTAGAATACTTAAAGCAATATTTTTCTACTAAATCAATATCCCTCATGTCCTTAGATCCAAAGAGCTTTTTAACCATTTGAATTTTAGGCGCTGAAGCAGGTAATTTTATATACGAAGCTTTTAAAATAGGCTTCTTTAATTGAAAATTTTCTGGATGCTCTTCATAATATTTTTTCACTTCTTGCTCACTTACCAAAGTATCCAACTTCTGACTAATCAACTCTTGCTCATACTGAAACCTGATTAAAGATTTCCTGTAATTATCTAACTGCTCCTGAATATATTTATTATCGATATTTATATTAGTTTCTGCCTGATGCTGAATCACCTGCTCATGCTGCCATTGATCAATAAAACCTTTAACAATAGAAACACTATCGTTTCCATGCGTGTTTTTAGGAACTAATCCTTCTAAATCTTTAGGATACAAGTATTTATCATAAACCTTTGCGACTGGCTTTTCTTCACTTTTTGTTAAACTATCACAAGAAATAGAAACACATGAAAAGACTGATATTATAATAAAGAGTTTAATTATTCGCATCATTAATGCAACGAAAGTAAGTTCTTTTTAGCGTAACTCACTCATTGTTTAACCTTTTTTAACAAAAAATTGAATATTTTTGGAGATATGAATCAACTTCAAACTGATCATCCAATTGCTTTAAGTTTACTCCTTAATGAAGAGATTTACAGTGTACCTGAAGAGCAGGTAGCTATCAAAAAAAATATTCCTGTTCCGGTAGCACCTATAAAAATAGAAGCGACCGTTAAAGAAGAGATAATTCCTTTAATTCCAGTCAAAAAATCTTTTGAATATTTAGGAGATAACAATAAATACTTGCTAATTGTTGTAAATGAACCTAGTGTAGCATTTCTTAAAAAGGATGATTTAGGCTTCCTGCTAAAAATAATGGCTGCAAAAAAATTAGAACTTGCAGATGTAGCCATCATCAACCTCCATAAAAATGAAGGTGCTGATTACACTGCTTTAAAAGACTTTTTCGGATTCAACAAAATCATCACTTTTGGTATAAATCCTAAAATCCTAAAAATTGACAGTGCCGTTGCCAATAAAAAGTCGGTTTACAATAATACTCCCATTTTAGGCACTTGGGATTTGAATAAACTGCAAATCGATCAAGAAAAGAAAACCATTTTTTGGAATGAGCTAAAAACATTCTAATCAAAAACAATCTTAAAACATGCAATCATTAGTTTTTGCCACTAACAACCTCCATAAATTAGAAGAAGTACAAGCTCAGGTGGGTGATATTTTTAAAATCACCAGCTTAAATGAAATTGGTTGCGAAGAGGACATAGAAGAAACAGGATCTACATTTGAAGAAAATGCGAGTATAAAAAGTAATTTTATCTACAAAAATTACCGCACCAATTGTTTTGCAGATGATTCTGGGTTAGAGGTTTCTGCATTAAATAATGAACCTGGAATTTATTCTGCAAGATATTCTGGAGGCCGGGACTCGATTAAAAACTTAAATCTGGTTTTAGAGAAAATGGAAGGGATTGAAGATAGAAGGGCACAGTTTAGAACAGTAATTTCGTTGATTTTAAACGGAAAAGAATCTATTTTTGAAGGAATAGTTACTGGTAATTTAACAACCCAAACTAGCGGAATAAAAGGTTTTGGTTATGACCCTATTTTTGTTCCCGATGGTTATGACATTACCTTTGCCGAAATGGAACTTTCTCAAAAAAATAAGATCAGTCATCGGGCAAAAGCGATGTTTAAACTGATTTCTTTCCTGAAAACTCAATAATTACTCTACCTTTTTCTTAATCAAAGCAGGTTTTGCCTGTTTAACTTTATCATCAATCTCAGGTTTTACAAGCACTTCCTTTGAGGTAGACTTGGCTTTTTTTGGTATTGCAGGTTTCTTTTCCTCCTTTAAACCATTGATGATTTCTTCTTTTGATTTTGGCCTATCTTTTGGTTTCCAGTTAAAATTAGGTAGGGTTCTCAACTCCTCTGTGATTTTATCTAAAGGGTAATAAGTATGCTCCGGCTTTCTGATAAAGGAGATGCTCAATAAACTATCATCATCAAAATCTATCCGCATTCTTGAAGCAATGGACCGCATCATATTGCCTTTACTGGAGCTGTCTTGTGGAAAATAAATACTTTCTGCGTTTCCGTTTACAAATACCACATCCAATTTTTCACTTTTAAAATACCCTTTCATCAGCTTTCCGGCAATCTGATTAAAATCACTAGAATCCTTTTCGGTGTTTACTACAATGGCATTTCTAATCATATCCATATTGTCCAGTTTCTTATTCTTCATCTGCAGATACATGGTATCTGCAGAAATCTGACTGCCTTCTGCCCAAACCACAGGCTTTTGATACATCCGCATGATAGAATCTCCATAACTGAAAAAAGCAGAATCGGCTCTTGCCTGTAAATCCGATTTGAAAATCTTCACTTTATGATAAGCATTGATGATCCTAATTCTGGTAGTATCAGAAGCTTCAGGCGGAAGTTCTTTATATAGAGAAATTACTGGCTTCGCTTGCGCTATAGAGGTTAAAATTAAACCTAGCGATCTTTCATTTCCAATTTTAATTTCGGGCCAAACCCACGTTAAATATGGGGCAGTTTTAACTATATCTAATTTTATGGGTGCTGTTCTGCCATTTTTTTGTTGCTTGGGAAGCTCTTCTTTTGGTTTCACCTTTGCTTCCTTTTTTATAATGGTTTTACTAGCTATTGAATCTCTGGATAAAGGAATTAACTTTAATGAGTCGGGAGAATTGGAGATGTTCAATGAATCAGAAGGATTCACATTGTTTAGAGAATCAGTTAGGTTCAATTCTAACTTTGCACTATCTTTTAATTGAATGTTTGTTTTAGTAGCTTCTAATTGCTTTTGTTGCAGTGCATAAAGCTCCATTTTACTTAATACCATACTTCTCAAAGTGTCGGCAGTCATCCAAACGCTGTCTTTTTGGGTCGAATCCTTTTCCGTTATAAAAACTACATACGCATGCTTTGTCACTTCAACACTTTCATCCTTCTTCCGATAAACACCCAACTCGCCTCTTAATTCAACCTTTTGTGCAGTATCAATAAAAATGATATTTTTAACAGCCCGGCCATAACCTGCTTTGCCATCGTAAAACAAACTATCTCCTTTTAAACTTTTAGATCCTTGCGTATATAAATTTTTCTTTCCAAAAGCAGCCTGATCATTGGTGGTATTGTACTGCCCGTTTTCAGTGTACAGCGTATCGGTTTTACCGTAAATATTTGTTGGACCAAAAAAGTAAGCAATTTTAGAAATGGTATTATATTTTAAAGTGTCGGATTTAATCAGCACATCAGGCGACTTTACCTGTACTTTGTATCTGAAAAAAGCATCCTTTGATTCTGTAAAATAATAGCCGTTCTGACTGATCAATGTATTTTTTCCATTTACAATTTTACCACCATTACTGTAACGGCCAATTTTAGTTCCTAAATTATAATCGAGATTATTGGTAGTTAAAACCGCGTCGTTATCTGTAAGTTTTACATTATTGGTAAGAATAGCAGTTTTTGTATTTCCATCATAATTCAGGTGGTCTGAATATATATTAACCGTATCTGCCTGGTTAATATGCACATTTCCAAAGGCTTCAAAAGTGTTTTTGGTAGAATAATAGTAGGCACTATCGCAAGTTAAAGTGGCATTATCCTGTGTGAAAACCGGTTTACGTACAATATTAAAATCTTCTCCATTTCTTTTAATCCCAATGATTGTTTCAGATTTCACCAATTGCACTCTTGTTCCTTGCTGCGCCCAAGAAGCAATTGAAGAGAGTAAAACAAAAAGAAACAGCAAATATTTTCTCACTTGGCAAAATTAGTTTTTTGGTAACGATTTTAAACGGTTATTTTTGATTGATGTTACGGCCAGTTCAACAATTTAAAGATTTCATCAAATCTCATACCTTGTTTCAGCCGCAAGATAAAATTTTGCTGGCAGTTAGCGGTGGAAAAGATTCGGTAACCATGGTTCAACTTTTTGTTGCTTCAGGTTTTTCGTTCGGCATTGCCCATTGTAACTTTAACTTACGTGGAGCAGAGTCTATCCGCGACCAAGAATTTGTTAAAAATTTGGCGCAGCAGTTAAATGTTCCCTTTCACCTGAATACTTTTGACACCACCACTTATGCTAAAAAAAATAAAATAAGTATTCAAATGGCCGCTAGGGCATTGCGTTATACCTATTTTGAGGAGCTTCGATTAGCATTTAACTATCAAAAAATTGCCGTTGCACAGCATCATAACGATGTAATGGAGACCATGATCCTGAATTTAATCAGAGGTACTGGGATTGCAGGCTTACATGGCATTCGTCCTGATTTTAATTATATTATACGTCCTATGTTGTGCTTTAACAGTGCAAGCATTGAAGAAATGGTGGAAGAGAATAGTTTTGATTATGTAGAAGACAGTTCAAATTCGTCTACTAAATACATGCGGAACAAGATTAGGCTACACATTATTCCTGAAATGAAAAAGTTAAATCCTTCTTTGGAGGATACTTTTAGAAAGAACCTTTCTTATTTCAGTGAGCTGGAAGAATTATTAATTGAGCAAGTTTCTAAAATAAAAAAGGACATTTTCCTTGAAAAGGATCATAACATTCTCATCAATATTGAAGCTGTTCAAAATTTATATCCAAAACAGTTGCTTTTATTCGAGCTGTTGAAACCTTTTAATTTCAACTTAACTACCGTAAAAGACATCATCAGTAACTTGAATGGAATAGCAGGAAAGCTATTTTTTTCTGATACACATCAACTGATTATTGATAGAAAACAACTCATCATTAGCTCAAATGAGCAACATATTTTAAGAACAAAACTTATCGAAGTTCATGAAAATCAGATCAGCTTTGGTGATTTTCAGTTAGCTATAAATATTACAGAAAGCATTCCGAAAGATTTACATACTGAGCTAAATAAAATTTATGTCCCTACTGAACTGCTGATTTTCCCTTTAAAGTTAAGAGCTTGGCAGCAAACGGACAGTTTCCGTCCGTTTGGAATGAGCGGAGAGAAAAAAATAAGTGATTATTTCATCAATCAGAAAATTCCGGTAAATCATAAAAAAAACATTCCCATATTAATTAATGGCGATGGAAAAATCATTTGGATCTGCGGTTACCGAAGTGATGACCGATTTAAAGTAAAATCAAACACCAAAAAAATAACTATCTTCGAATTGAAGAAATAAGAAATGAGCGAGCATTATCCTTTTCACGAAAAACAGTACTTGGGCAGAGATTATAATTTCATCAGCATTAGAATGGTGATGGCCATATTTTGCTTTTTGGCTTATTACTGGACAGAAAACCGCGAAAAAAATGGTGATTTACTCTTATTGGTTGGCTGTGGAATTCTACTTGTTAGCGTACTGATGCTTTTTATGCTCCATTATCGGACTATTGTAAATAATAAATCGTTGATTTTAAATGGCCTTTGGACTACCAGATTGGTTAAAATTGATTTAAACAGCATTGTGAAAGTTGAAAAATCAAATTACAGCACCTATTTCCTCAATAATCCCGTTTACAATTTACACAGAAATGGAACCATTCGTTTTTATGCAGGTGGTAAAGAAGCTGTTAAACTAACCGATAGGGATGGCCTTACCTATATTATTGGCACTCAAAAAGCTTCGGAACTTTATAATGCCATTCAGGCAGAATTGAAAAAGTAAACATCAAATCAGTTTATCAGAAAATTTAGTCTCTCATTATCCATCTTAACTTTAGCTCAATTTTTGATTGAAGCTAGTCATATGCTGTTATCTAGCTAATAAAATCCTATTAAAAAGATTGCACAAAAAAAAGGTTGACCAATGTATGGTCAACCTTTTAATTGAATGTTATTGAAAATGAATTAAGAAGCCTTTAAAGCGGCTAAAGCATTCTTTATGTCTTGGTTATCAGGAGCCAATATTAAAGCTTTTTCAAAATATTCTTTTGATTTAGCTTTATCTGATTTAATATAATAAGCGCCTAATGAGGAATATGATTCTACTAAATTAGTTTTATCTCTATCTGTTATATTCTCCTTTGCATTTGTCAATTCTACATATTTTTCATATGCCGCCTTAGTTTTATCATTCGCATTTACTGGGTTTAAATAATATTCCACCCTAGCAACATATAAATATGCATCAGCATTCTTAGCCTTCTCAGCAACATAAGTAAAAGCACTATCAGCCTCTAGTAAAGTTTTCTTGATAGCTATACTGTCAATAGGATTGTCTTTTGCCAATTTAGTTGCGTAATAATAATAATTTGCTGTTCCTAAGTAAAACCAATCTGTGTACGAGTTCTTAGGCAGTTTAGTGATTTTAGAATAATATTTTGCAGCTTGGTCATATTTTTTTGCTGAAAAATAAGTCTTAGCAATAGTTCCTAAAACCTCAGTATTTGCTGTATCTAAATCATATCCTTTAATATAATTAATAATAGCCAATGAATCCTGTTTTTGATTTTGATAGGCTTTACCTAAGAAAAGATAATCATCTGCAATCACTCTATCTTTTTCAACATCGGTCATAAATTTGTTCAATGCTTCTATACCTGCTTCGCTATTATTATTTTCTACTGCAGCATATCCTCTAAATCTTCTGGCAATAATATAGTCTTTTTTATAACCAGGAGAATTGATAAACTCAGTAGAAGCTTTTTCCAATCCAGCATAATCCTTTGCATTGAATAAGAAAATCAGGTATCTGTATCTAGATTCTGTAGAACGATCTGTTAAATCTAAATATTTAGAATAATTGTCTTTTGCTTTTGGCAATAATTCAGCTTGCTTATTAGGAAAAGCTGAAGCCCACTGGTAATAATTTTCTGCTAACGCTCTGTAAGCAGGACCAAAATTTGGGTCTTTAGTAGTTACTGTTTTTAAAGTAGACTCTGCCAATTCAAAATTGAAAGCTTGCGTCCAAATCTCCCCAATATTAACTTCTACACCCAATAAATTATCTTTCAAATTCATTGCTCTTTGGTATTCAGCTACTGCTTCACTATTTTTCTTTTGAACTTTATAGGCATTCCCCATTGCGATGTGCAACTCTGGATCCTTTTCACCATTCTCTACTGCTTTCTGAAACCACTCAAATGCTTTAGTTAAATCTTTAGACTGAGGAAAAGTATAGGCCTTACCAATGTAAATATACTCTTGGTAATCTTTACGTTTCATTTCTTGTGTTGCTTTAGCAAATTGAGCCTGAGCAGCGCTGACATTCTTATTAAAAAGGTCAACAGTTCCTAAACCTATATAATTTAAAGTATATTTCCCCTTTTCATCAGCTGCTACTCCTTTTTGAAAAACAATTTTAGCAGAATCAGCCATTCCTAAAGAAAGGTAAAGCTCTCCGAAATTAAAATAGTTTTCAGGGGTTGGCTGTACTTTAACCAAATTATTGAACATTGACTTCGCTTTCTGGAATTGCTCAGCGTTTACAGCTTTTTGGGCATCTTCTAAACTTTGCGCCTTTGCCATATTAGCCATGAGTGCTACACTCAGGGTGGTGATTGCTATCTTCTTAGTTAAATTCATAATTCAATGATATAAAAAATTTAGTTTTTAATTCTAATTTGTCTTCCGGGTAAAGAATCAGGTGCCAAACCTGACTTTAAAATGATTCTTTGTCCTACTTCTCCTGCTAAAAAAGATGCAAAACCTGTGCCTAAACCTGCTCTTCCTTGGCAATTTATCAAGTACAAATCCCTACTTAAAGGGTAATTGCCTGTTTTTAAGTTACTTTGAGAAGGTTTTTCATAAGCTCCTTTATTTTTACTTACCCCCATTATTTTCAAATTCTCTACTTGAGCAATCATATCAGGTGTTGGTCTTTTTATCCATGCCACACTTACAATTCCTATCGCATCAGGATGTTCATTAACATAAGTAATGACTTCCTTATTAGATCCTAAAGCATAAATATTTTTAGGAAACTCTTTAACGCCAGTTAAATTCATTAAGTATTCTACAGTGCTTGATTTGGGATTGTCAAAAACAAACGTTTTATCTTTTTTCGACTTTCCTTTTAAAGCTAGGTTTAATTCTTCCACTGAAATTACAGTATCCTGACTGTTTTGACCAGTAATCAGTGCAATGCCATCTATTGCAAACTTTGTTGGTTTAATTAAAATCTTACGATCAGTAAAATACTTTGCCTCACTAGCGGTAAGGTTACGAGCCATGATGGCAACATCAATACTGTCATTGATAAAAAGTTGTAATAACTCTTGCTGAGGTTTATAGATCAGGTCAATTTCTGCCCTTTTGTAGTTATTTACAAATATTTGATATTCGTCATCTATAATGGGAAAAAGTGACTCATCTGCCAGCATCACCGCTTTGCCGTAGGTAATGTGTTCTTCTTGCTTCCCTGAGTTTTGATTGCAGGAGGAAAACAGCATTACGATAGTTGAAGTGAATAAGAAACTCCATAATACTTTTTTTCTAATCATACTACTATTGTTTGATTAACCTCACAAATCTAAAAAAGGAATAGGCGATCAATAAAACCCCAAAAGCTATTTTCCAAAGGATATTTACACCTTGCATTAATGGGAATTTATCCCAAAAAATAATACAAATACCTATAAAAAAATAAAGGGCAAACATCAATAACCCTAAAATGAGCAGAAATCGCTTTGCGGGCGATTTCTGTCTATCTCTGAATTTCTGGTAAGCCATTAAATCCTATTATTGAGCCAATTGGAAAACAATTGGAACCGTATAAGATACACGGACATTTCTTCCATTCTGCACTCCTGGATTCCATTTAGGAGAGCTTTTAATTACTCTTACTGCTTCTTCGTCACATCCACCGCCAATACCACGTACTACTTTGATATCAGTTAGTGAACCATCTTTCTCCACAACAAAAGAGCAGAAAACTCTTCCTTGAATACCGTTGTCACGAGCGACAGGTGGATATTTCAAGTTTTTACCAAGAAACTTTCCGAATGCTTCTAAACCTCCTGGAAAAGTAGGCAACACCTCAACGTTTGTGAAAATCTGATTAGTATCTTCAGTTTTTTCTTGGTTGATGGGTCCTTCTCCTACTGGGGTATTGATCACAATCTCCGCATTAGGATCTCCCTTAATGGTTTTTTCTCCAGGATCTGCTTTTTCTAATTCCTTAATGGTAGGTGGTTCTTCTTCCACTACCTGATCATCAGGCTTTACAACCGGAGGAGGGAACTTCACCTGATCCACTTTTGGTGGTGGTGGCTCAACTGGTGGTGGTGGTGGTGGTGTTTTCTCATCAATTGGAGGCGGAGCGGACAATACCACTTCTGTCTCCTTTAATTTAGCCGTATCTTCAGGTACAAAGCCACTGAGATACTTTATAATAATTGGGGAGGCGATGGCTGTTATAAATAATAACCCACCTATGATAATCGCTTTGTTGGTATGCTTAACATTTTGCTTACGGAGCTGATATGCGCCGTATTCTTTGTTTCTACCATCAAAAACGATATCAATCCAATCTTGCTTTAAGATATCAAGTTTTGACATGATGTTTTTATTTTATAGGTGCTATTTAACGAATTAATTAATTTATTGCTTGTCATTAAAAGCTCCCTGATCCTTCATCAAATTGATTTCTGCAGGTTCAATCTTATTGACGATCCCATAAGAAGGCACTGATGCAATTTTAACTTCATCAAGAATATCCACAAAGTTTTTATAATCTGACTTATCGGTAGGCTTAATAATTACCATTAATCCTTTTTCTGGATTACCGGTTGCCGCAATTACCTTTTTATTTTCTGCAATAAATGACTGTCTGATTCCGTTTTTGCCGAAATTATCGACATTTGGAGCATTATCTCCCGCAACGCCCATGTACCAAACAATTTTGTTGTTAGAGCCCAATAGAACAGTCATTGTTCTAGATGCTTTAACATCTAATTGATCTTCTGGGTTCTTATCATTCTTATCAGGCATGAACATGTCCATGGCCTGAGGTTTGGCTAGGGTAGTAGTCAGCATAAAGAAAGTGATCAGAAGGAAAGCTAAATCTACCATGGCAGTTAAATCTACTCTGGTTGATTGCTTTTTACTTCTTACTTTTCCGCCTTTTTTACCCCCGCCGGAGGTATCTAATTCTGCCATATCAGTATGTTAATTTATTTATCTACTCCTTCTAAAGAAGTGATTAAACTGAATTTATTAATGTTTTGATCTTGAAGGATATCCACTATTTTTCTAATAGCTGGGTATTCTTCTTTTGAATCTCCTTTGATAGAAAATCTCAGATCCACGTTATGCAATTCTTTAGTTGCGTATCTCG
This sequence comes from Pelobium sp., assembly GCA_039918235.1. Lineage (GTDB taxonomy): Bacteria > Bacteroidota > Bacteroidia > Sphingobacteriales > Sphingobacteriaceae > Pseudopedobacter. The sequence goes on along the minus strand of JBDSHZ010000028.1, from coordinate 19,028 downwards.
ATTGCAAAATCCATTGCTTCAATTCATTATTTGCACCAGAATCAGAAGGAATACCTGGTTGGGTAAGTTTCAACCTGTCTGCATTGTCTAAAGCTATAAATTGTTTCAATTGAGCAACAGGTACTCCAAAATTATCTACTAATGCGAAACGTTTTTTCTCCTCATCAGTAAATGTAATGTTGTACTGCTCGCCCATGCGTTGCAAAGTATTCATTCTCACATCTGGCCCAACAACTCCGAAAAACACCTTACCCTGACCTACCGTTAGGGTAGAGATGTCTGTATCCGGCAGCTTAATAGTTACTGTAGAAGATGGTATGTCCACTTCTAAAGCTTCTGGCTGACGGGCAGTTGCCGTTAAGATAAAGAAAGTAAGCAACAAAAAGGCTACATCGCACATAGCAGTCATGTCTGTTGATGTACTTTTTCTTTTGATTTTTACTTTTGGCATCTTATTTAAATATTAATGATTAGTACTAAAATTATTATCCGATTACCCTCATGGGTATCTTCTAAACTAATCTAATTCTTATTTATGAGTTGCAGCGTAAGTTTGTACAATTGAGAATCCAGCCTCATCAATTGAATACGTTAAGCTATCAATTTTAGAAGTAAAGAAATTGTAAGAAATAACTGCAAATAATGAAGTTGCAATACCTGTAGCTGTATTAATTAATGCTTCAGAAATACCATTTGCTAATTGAGCTTGATCCGGAGCACCAGCTGTAGCTAAACCACCGAAGGCTTTAATCATACCCGTTACTGTACCCAATAATCCACCTAAAGTTCCAACAGAAACTAACGTTGCGATAATTGTTAAATTTTGCTCTAACATTGGCATTTCTAATGCTGTAGCTTCTTCAATATCTTTTTGGATGGCTAAACATTTTTGCTCAGTATCCATTACGTTATCAGTTTCTACTTCTTTGTATTTTAAAAGACCAGATTTAATTACCGCAGCAACAGAACCTTTTTGTTTGTCACACTCGCTGATAGCTCCGTCAACATTGCTAGAAGAAAGCATAGTTTGAACTTTTCTTACGAAAGCATCAACATTGCCTGAACCTGCTGCTTTGCTGATTACAAAGAAACGTTCGATAGAAAATACAATTACCATTAGGAACATTGACATTAAGAAAGGAACAATGTATCCTCCTTTATAAACCATTCCGAAATAATTTCCTGGAAGTGGGTGACCTGAATTATCTCCTCCTTCAAAATTTGATCCGTCTCCCATTACAAGTAAAAAAAGACCCCATCCAATAACGATGCAGATAACGATTGCTAGTCCTGCGAAAATCCCTGAACCCTTTGAGTTCTCTTTGTTAGCCGTGGTAGGTTTTGGTGCGTTTGCCATTGTTTTTTAGTTTTTAGTTTTTGAATTAAATTAATGTGTGTGTGTTTATTTTGTTTGTTTTAATTTTAAATGCGAATAACAAATTTATGATTTATACTGTAATATCAAATTTTTTCTGCAATTGAACAGATTTATTACACAACTAATGATTTTACGGTAAAATTCTTTATAAAATGGTTTAATAAAAAAAGATTGTCTTCATCAAGACAATCTTCTACAATTAAAACTATTTTAATGTGAAAAACCAAATTTATTACTTTAATTTTTTGTTAATAAAGGTATTTTTAAATTAATCCATACTTTTAATTATTCTAAAGACCTATCCGCAAACTGTTTATAGTTCTTATCAAACAATAAAGCCAATTCCTTAGCTTTTTCAATATAATCATTTTTATTAATCCAGTTGTTTATAGGATTAAGCAACTCATTTGGCACATCTTTGCAATTAAAAGGAATTTCCAAATTAAAAATCTCATGTTTAACGTACTCAACATCGTTTAGCTCCCCTAATAATGCTGCATTTATCATTCTTCTGGTATAGCTCAATTTGATTCTACTTCCAACTCCGTATGGCCCTCCTGTCCAGCCGGTGTTCACCAGCCAAACGTTTACTTTACCTTTTTCAATCTTCTCGCCCAACAACTTGGCGTAAGTGAAAGGATGTAATGGTAAGAATGCTTTCCCGAAACAAGCAGAGAAAGTAGCTTGAGGTTCATTTACTCCGGCTTCAGTACCTGCCACTTTAGCGGTATATCCTGATACAAAATGATACATTGCCTGCTCCATCGTAAGCTTAGCTATAGGAGGCAATACTCCAAAAGCATCTGCTGTTAGGAAAAATATATTTTTGGGGGTTTCAGATTTTGAAGGGCTGATCGCGTTCTTTATATAATATATAGGATAAGCAACCCTGGTATTCTCCGTTTTTTGAATATCATGAAAATCAACTGTACGTGTATCCTGTATGAAATTTATATTTTCCAGCAATGCTCCAAATTTAATTGCTTCAAATATTTCTGGTTCCTTTTCTTGGCTTAAATCAATACACTTGGCATAACAACCGCCTTCGAAATTAAATATTTCATGCTCACTCCAGCCATGCTCATCATCTCCTATCAATGCCCTATTAGGGTCTGCCGATAAAGTTGTCTTTCCTGTGCCGGATAACCCGAAGAAAATGGCAGTATCTCCTTGTTTCCCAACATTGGCAGAACAATGCATGGGCAATACTCCATAATTAATGGGCATCAAAAAATTAAGGACAGAAAAAATACCTTTTTTAATTTCTCCGGTATAACCAGTCCCTCCTATTAATATCATTCTTTTGGAAAAATTAATGATAGAAAAATTGGCTTGTCTAGTCCCGTCAATTGCTGGATTGGCTTTAAAACCTGGAGCAGCGATAATGGTCCATTCTTCCAGTAGTTTAGCTTCTGTTTGTTGCTGTGGTCTTAAGAATAAATGATGGGCAAAAAGGTTTTGATAGGCTGTTTCGGTGACAACAGTAATCCCTATCTGATAATTTTCATCTGCGCAGGCTAAAGCTTTTCTACTAAAGATTTCCTCTTTAGCTTCAAGATATTGAATCATTTTATCATAAAGCTGATCAAAATGAAAAGAATTAAACCTAATGTTCACATCACCCCACCAAACAAGGTTTTTGGTGAGCTCATCTTCGACTATGAAACGGTCTTTAGGGGAACGTCCGGTAAAAAAACCTGTATCTACGGCCAATGCCCCAGAATCTGCTAATTTGCCTTCACCTCTTGTTATAACTTTCTCTACTAATTCAGGAACAGTTAATTGGTGATGGATTGTTAAATTTTTAAAAGCAACAAGGGTATTGAAGGCAGGTTCTTGTATTTCTATCTTCATTATATTTATTAATTGGTCGGGGCAAAAATAAATACAATAAAAATCAATTGAAGAATTTAAATCATTAAAAATCAGCTAATTGTAACCAATACACTAAGCGTTAATCTGCTCAATATCAAGGTGAAAACTCAAATAACTTAGTGTATTTTAACCACCTATCTTTTTTACTTTATAACCTTCGGAAGTTAACAAATCCATAATCTTTTGCCTAAAATCTCCTTGAATCAGAATTTCTCCATCCTTTACCGCTCCTCCTACTCCACATTTTGTTTTCAATAGCTTACCTAAAGTCTTCAAATCTTCGTCATCACCAATAAATCCTGTAACTATGGTCACTGCTTTCCCTCCTCTTTGCTTCTTATCCAATTGGACCCTTAACTGTTGCTTCTCTGGGAGTAACGTTTCCTCGTAATCTTCCTGAGTATCATTTAGGTCTTGATCTGGATTGGTGGAATACACCAAACCATCAAAGCTATTGAGCTTTTTTGAACGCTTATCATTATTCATACTATCTCTCTTTTGTGAATTTGACCGTTACCCTTCTATTTAATGCCCTGCCATTTTCTGTTTCATTAGTTTCTATAGGCTGCAGGTAAGCTTTACTGGATGTACTTACTTTTTTCAGGCCGGGAATAATAGACTTTAAACAATCTGAAACATGTTCAGCTCTTGCTTCAGCCAAATCTATATTATATTTTAAATTGCCCTTATTGTCTGTATGGCCAATAATTTCTGCACTGTAATTGCCTCCCAATTGATTAATAATTTTAGCTATTTCATTAATCTTAGCCGTTTCTATGGAAGTTGTTTCGTCTTTATCAAAATCAAAATAAACAACTAATTCCTTGATCATCATTTCAGACCGTGACAGGATTGGCTCTTTATTAGGCTTATTGTTAGGTGATGGGACTGGAATATTTTTTATATTTTCCCCATTCAATATTTTTTGTGGATCAATCACTTTTGATAAATCTTGATAATCAACAAAGCCTGGTTGTTTTTCATCCTTCACCGTCATTAAACTTCCTTTTTCTAGAAAAACTCCTGAATCGTAAACGTTGTCGCCCACATCAGCGATGATGATTTTTAGGTGGTATTTTTTATAGGGCTCTACATAAGTTTGGGCCACTAATTTTGTGGTAATCCCGTCAAACTGTAAGTTTCTGTATAATTTATCGTCAACTTTTTTAACAAGTTCATCATCAGGTTCCATTTCTTGTCTGTTTAAATCAGAACCTTCCTCTCTTGGTGTAAAGAATTTTTTAATGGAATATAATATTTTACCTACGCTGGTTCTTTCATAAGAACTGTAAGGCTCATTGGAAGTTACATCCCTTGTGCCAGCCTTTAACTTAAAAACATTGTTATCAATATAATAAATAGAATCTGTTTTAAAATTTACCGTATTGATGCTTACCGGAGTTTTCTTACCCGGAATTAAAGCAATGTTCTGAGAACCCTTTTCGTCTGAAACTATAAATGCAAAAACGTCATTATAAACAGATCCTACATATTCAGGATATTCCTCAGAACCGAATTGATAGTTAAATTCAATACTGTTATTATAAGGTACAAAGTCGAATTCAATAAAGCTGATATCAAAGAAATTGGCATTCAAGAATTTCATTAAATCAGGATCTTTTTCTGCACTACCTGTTAAATTAAAGCCGGTACTTTCATTATATTTATCATTTAAACTGGGAATTCTTCTGATATCTCCTGTTGACATGACTAAACCATTGTTGATTTTCAACACGCCAGTGCTGGAAAAAGTACCCGCCGCCTCTTTACTTGGGAGATGTGTTTTTATATTGCCAACAACTACTCCTTGCCCAACAAAATTGGTTTTTATCCAATCTTCAACATTTGTAAAGTTTACAGTAATCTGAGCGTTTACATTCCAAACTAACAAACACAGCCCTACTAATAGAAATAGTTTTTTCATAATGAATAATTTAGGTGCAGAAATTATATGAATTTAAGGAAATATTGATCAAATAACCAATTCTAATGCCAAGTGTTTTATTTTAATTTCAACTTCTTCTCCCATCATGACTGGTTCACCATCAACATGTACGGGTCCTTTCTTTTTATGTATTTTGATTTCCTTACCTTGGATGATTTCTACGTATTTAGAGTAATGAGTAGAATTTGCAAACATCCGATAACCTAAAATTGGGAATGCATAAAGCGGGAAAGCTTTAATGACACATAAATCGAGTAGGCCATCTTTAACAGAAGCGGAAGCTGAAATATGAGCATTATTCCCATATTGGGAAGAATTAGCTATACTTATCATAAAAGCCTCTTTTTCAATTCTGACCCCATCAATATCAATGATATATTTTTGGGGTAAATAGTTAGTTATTTCTTTTAAAGTTGATTTTATGTATCCCGTGAAACCTCTTTTTTTATCTTTTGCAAAGTGGGCACTGATATGTGCATCAAAGCCAATTCCCGCCATATTGAAGAATTTTTTATCGTTCAATAAACCCACATCTATTTTTGTTGTGTTTAAATGATTGATTCTTTTAATGGCGTTTATATTATTTAAAGGTATTTTTAGGGTTCTCGCTAAGCCATTACCAGAGCCACAAGGGATAATTCCCATTATTTTTCCAGATGACTCCACAGCCGAAGCAACTTCATTAATAGTTCCATCTCCGCCTACGGCAATAATGATTTCAAAATCTTTTAATACCGCTTCTTTGGCTAGCGTATTGGCATGTCCAACAAATTCTGAAAAAATAATTTCAGTCTTAAACAAATTATGGTTTAAATGCGCATCAATTAAAGATGGAATAAAAGTTTTATTCTGCCCTCCTGAAATTGGATTAACTATAAAAAGTATTTTTTTCTTCAAAAATTCTATGGTTTGTAATATTTGCACAAAGTAATTCTATTTTTTCCAGAAATTAAAAATTGTTATACCTTTGCAACCATTAAAGTGGAATGATTTGAAACGATTGCAACCACTCAAAAAAATGCTAAAGCCCTTCCGCAACAGCATTATTTTAAAAAAGCAGTCATTTTTTTTTTAACATTAAAATAAATTTAAAATATGCCTTATTTATTCACCTCAGAATCTGTATCAGAAGGACATCCAGATAAAGTAGCAGATCAAATTTCGGACGCTTTAATTGACAATTTTTTAGCTTTCGATAAAAATTCAAAAGTTGCCTGTGAAACTTTAGTAACAACTGGCCAGGTAGTTTTAGCTGGAGAAGTAAAATCTTCCACCTATTTAGACGTACAGAAAATTGCAAGAGAAGTTATCCGTAAAATCGGATACACCAAATCAGAATACATGTTTGAAGCTAATTCTTGTGGTATTCTTTCAGCAATTCATGACCAGTCTGAAGACATCAATCAAGGTGTAGATCGTTCAAATCCTGAAGATCAGGGAGCGGGTGACCAAGGAATGATGTTTGGATATGCTTCTAATGAGACTGACAACTACATGCCTTTGGCTTTAGATTTAGCACATAAACTATTAATTGAATTGGCTGCCTTACGTAGAGAAAATTCTGAAATAGATTATTTAAGACCAGATGCAAAATCTCAGGTTACAATTGAATATAATGATGATCATCAGCCAATTAGGATTGATAGCATCGTAATTTCTACGCAACATGACGATTTTGATGAAGAAGCTACTATGCTTGCTAAAATCAAAAAAGACATCATCAGCATCTTAATTCCAAGAGTGAAAGCTTCTATTAAGCCAGAACTTCAGAAATTATTTACCGATGAGATCAAATACCATATCAATCCAACTGGCAAGTTTGTAATTGGTGGTCCTCACGGAGATACCGGTTTAACAGGAAGAAAAATTATTGTAGATACTTATGGCGGTAAAGGAGCTCATGGTGGTGGTGCATTTTCAGGAAAAGACCCATCAAAAGTAGACCGTTCTGCAGCTTACGCTACTCGTCACATCGCTAAAAATTTAGTTGCGGCAGGTGTTGCTGATGAAGTATTGGTTCAAGTTTCTTATGCCATTGGTGTTGCTGAACCTTGCGGTATTTTTGTAGATACTAAAGGAACTGCAAAAGTGAGTTTGACAGATGGAGAGATTGCTAAGAAAGTAGAAAAAGTATTTGACATGCGTCCATACTTTATTGAGCAAAGATTAAAATTGAGAAACCCAATTTATTCTGAAACTGCAGCTTACGGACACATGGGACGTAAAAACGAAGTGGTGAAGAAAACTTTTCTTGGAGCAAATGGTGAAGAAAAAACCTTAGAAGTAGAATTATTTACTTGGGAAAAACTTGATTTTGTTGATAAAGTTAAAGCCGAATTTGGTTTATAAGATCAAAGAATCATTCTAAAATACAAGAAGGTTGGGCGATGTGTTCAACCTTTTTTTATTGCCTTCCTTTTGAAAGGAAATATTCATAATTGACCACTTCGGCATCTTGCAGTTGATATCTCGTAATCGCATCTTTTAATAAGGAATCTCTAATGATGAGCACTACTTTAGTAAGCGGTGATTTTAACTTTACATACGCCAATATCGAACTTAAATCAGGTTCTAAACCTTTGCCATCCATTTCCAGTTTACCTATTTCATCTATCACCAGCCATTCTGGTTGATTTACCATTTCCGCTTTTAAGATGGTTATGGCCTTCGCAAAAGAAGACTTAAGGAAAGTAAATTTTCCAATTTTAACTGTTAAATTAGGATCAGTTTCATCGGTTTCAAAATCGTGTATTTTTTTTCCCTTTATATCATAAAGCATTCTTTTACCTGAAATATCTGGTGTTAATATCCCAGTTACATTTTTATCGGTATTAGCCCATATCATTACTGTACTGGTTTTACCTACTTTAATAGGATCTGAATAGATAATGATATTACTCATGGTATAAACTTAAGGCTATGATATTGAAAACAAAATATTTATATACAAAAATCCCTTTGCTTTCACTTTTAGCCATCACATAGGCCGGCTTTATTTTACTTTTTAATTTTGGCAGCATTAAAAATATAGACGAAAAATCCCTTGAGTAAACCCCCTTATTTTTATTAAGAACCCAAAGGACACCTTTTTTAATTAAAGGACTGAGTATGCTCCATAATAAAATCACAATCAAAGCTCTATAAAAACTGTTCATCATGGTTTTGGAATCAAATGTTAATGCAAGAATGTACATCCCCGCCAAAACAAAAACCAGAAAGATGATATTCCTAAAAAACGGCTTTATTTTATGCTGATTGATATTAGGTTCAGTTTGATTATCAAAGTTTAAATTCCCAAATTTCTCTTGTCGAGATAAGATTTGAGCCGGCAATATTGCGCATATGTAACCGATATAAATTGCCCAAAGCAGGTAAATCATCAGATATGAACCTACTATCCAAAAACCAAAAGATTGTCTTTCAAAACCTAAATTGCTAAAAACATCACTGATAAACACATCTAAAGACTTAAAAAAAGAAGCGCCGAAAATAACTAGTAAAACAATCAATTTCTGTAAGGCAGTTTGAAGAAGGCATAAAATAGAGGTGATATAAGAGGAAATATTCTGGTTTTTTATAGCGCCAAAAACAACAGCGCCAACTACACCCTGAAAAGCTACTGCTAAATAGGCGGTCACTGGGCTTTGCGGACTTGCCGCTGCTTTTATCATCAATACTAAAATAGTTGCCTTAATTACACTTCTAAAAATATTCTCAGAAAAAAAAGCAATCAACCTAATCATGATGATTGCAAAAGCAGCCAAAAAGAATCCAGAAAATGGAATTTGTAAGCTATGTAAAATTCCACCGATACCCGCTTCACTTAATGCCCACAGTGCCGTAAGTCTATGTATATTTCTTAGATTAGCCAATGTTTTAGAAACGGTTTGAAATTTGCATCATCGCTAAAATAAGACAATTTAAATTCAAACCATTCAGATTTAAAATTTGCAACTATGACATCCTCAAAAAAAGAAACTTACTTATCAGTTGATATTGGCGGATCACACATTAAAGCCACCATATTAAACCATGATGGAGAATTACAGTTTCCTTACAATAAAATTGAAACTCCGGCATTGGCAACTCCAAAGAAATTAATTGATGCCTTAAAAGAACTCATTAAAGACTATCCTTCTTATGATAAAGTTGCAGTTGGTTTTCCTGGCTTTGTAAAAAACGGAGTGATATTTACTGCCCCAAATTTAGACCCTAAAGCTTGGAAGAACTTTAACTTAAGTGAAGCTTTAGCTGAAGATTTAAAGAAACCAGTGAGAATTGTGAATGATGCAGATTTTCAGGGACTGGCAGTAATTAGCAGAAAAGGTTTAGAAATGGTGATTACACTAGGAACAGGTTTTGGTACTGCACTTTTTATGGACGGAAAATTGCTCCCTCATTTAGAGTTAGCACATTTGCCTGTTAGAAAAGGTAAAGATTATGACCAATTTATTGGGGATAAAGCTTTGTTTAAGGATGGCTTAGAAAAATGGAACACTAAAATGAAAGAAGTTCTAAAAACTTTTAAAACAGTGATCAATTATGACAGGCTTTACCTGAGTGGTGGAAATGCAAAAAAAATCAGCTTTAAGCTAGATGATAATATAAAAATAGTAAGTAACAGAGATGGGATTAAAGGAGGTGCATTTTTATGGGCCATTGATGATGATTATTGTGTAAAATCTGTTCATCCAACATCCTAATCATCCCATCTGCAAATAAAAAAAGATGAATTCAGCAGAAAATGTATTTGGCATGATTGGCCTTGGAACTATGGGGAGAAATTTATTACTCAACATGGCAGATCACGGCTTTAAAGTAACAGGATATGACAAAAGCGAGGAACAAGTAAAGTACCTCGATAAAGAAGGAAAAGCAACCGCTACCACAGGAACCACCCAAATTAAAGATTTTATAGGCAGTTTAAAAACTCCGCGAGCAATCATGTTATTAGTGCCTGCAGGTAAAATTGTGGATGCTGTTATTCAGGAACTGGAACCTCTTTTAACTAAAGGAGACTTGATCATTGATGGCGGTAATTCACATTTTACAGATACAGATAAAAGATTTTTAGCCCTTCAGAAAAAAGGAATCCATTTTTTTGGAATGGGTATTTCTGGCGGAGAAAAGGGAGCCAGATTTGGCCCTAGTATGATGCCTGGAGGCGATAAAAAGGCTTATGAAGTGGTAAAGCCTATTTTAGAGGCTGTTGCTGCAAAGGTAAATGATGAACCCTGTGTAACTTATATAGGTCCGGGTGCTTCAGGCCATTTTGTGAAAATGGTGCATAATGGAATAGAATATGCTTTAATGCAACTCATTGCAGAGTGCTATCAGTTCATGAAAATCCGATTAAATTGTTCCGATAAAAAAATTGGTGAAGTATTTAAAAAATGGAATAAAGGCCGATTGCAATCTTATCTAATGGAAATTACCGCAGAGATATTCACCTACACCGCTCCTGGAGACAAAGAAATTTTGATCAACTACATCAAAGACGAAGCTAAAGCTAAAGGTACCGGGAAATGGACTTCTCAGGCCGCTATGGACCTTCAGGCTGGAACTACCTGTATTGATACCGCAGTAGCTTTGCGTGACTTATCCAAAAAGAAAAGCATGCGGATGAATGCTGAAGAGCTATACGGGAAATCCCTCCAAAAAGAAACCTCAGAAAATGAGCTATTGGCAGATCTTGAAAAAGCAATGTACTTTTCTATGATTGTAACCTACTCGCAGGGGATGGATTTATTACAGGCAGCCTCACAAGACATGAATTATAATTTAAACCTCTCAGAAATTGCAAAAATTTGGAGAGGTGGCTGTATCATTAGAGCTTCTTTTTTAGAAGATATTTATCAGGCTTTTCAAAAAAATAATGATTTGGATGACCTTTTATTAGACAATAATATTGTAAAACAGGTTAAAGATACTGTAACTGGAGCAAGAAGTATTGTAGTACAGGCAGTTAATGGAGAAATAGGATTGCCATTATTTTTTTCTGCCTTAAGTTATTTTGATAGCTTTAAAACAGGAAAAATGCCCTCAAATTTAATTCAGGCACAAAGAGATTTTTTTGGTGCCCACACTTACGAAAGAATAGATAAAGAAGGTATTTTTCACACGCAATGGAATTAAAAAATGTTGATCGGCGTGAGCCGTTAAAACAATAAACATGAAATCTGATATCAAACCAAGACCAACCATTTTTACGATTTTCGGCGGGACCGGAGATCTTGCAGAAAGAAAATTAATCCCTGCTTTGTACAATCTCTTTTTAGAGAAACACATGCCCAAAGAATTTACCATCATTGGGCTTGGCCGTACCGAATATACGAATGCTGCGTACCTAAAAACATTGTTAGACGGAGTTAACAAATTTTCAAGAAGCGGGAAAGCTGATAAAGAAAAATGGGCGGAATTTTCTGCTAACATCTCTTACTTAAAAGCTGATGCTAATGATGAAAAAGATTATCAGAAAATTGAAAAAGTAATTGACAAATGCGAAAATGATTGGTCTGAACCACCTATCATTATCCATTATTTAGCAGTGGCTCCAAAATTCTTTCCCATTATTGCCAAGAATTTAGCAAAAGTAAAATTAGCTGACAATACTGACCGGACTAGAATTGTAGTAGAGAAACCTTTTGGGCATGACCTAGAATCTGCAAAAGAATTAAATGTTTTATTAAAAGGGATTTTTGATGAAGCTCAGATTTATCGTATAGATCATTATTTAGGAAAGGAGACCGTACAAAATATGTTGGCATTTAGGTTTGCCAATGCTCTTTTTGAACCTATATGGAACCGTAATTATATAGAACATGTACAGATTTCTGTAACCGAAGATATAGGAGTGGAAGACCGTGGAGGTTATTATGATGGTTCAGGAGCATTGAGAGATATGGTACAAAATCATATTTTGCAGGTATTATGCTTAGTTGCAATGGAACCACCTGTAAGCTTTGATGCGGAAGAAATACGTAACCGTAAAGTGGATGTACTGAGAGCCATGCGTAAATTTGGTCCAGAAGAAATTAGGTTTAACACTGTTCGTGGTCAATATAGTGATGGCTGGGTACAGGGAGAAAAGGTGGTAGGCTACAGAGAAGAAGAAGGAGTTGATCCCGAATCAAACACAGAAACTTTTGCCGCTTTAAAATTCTTTATTGATAACTGGAGATGGCAGAATATTCCTTTTTATGTACGTACCGGGAAAAGGATGCACCAAAAATCTTCTATCATCAGCATCCAGTTTAAGGATGTGCCACATTTAATTTTCCCTAACCAATCATCAGAAAGCTGGCAGCAAAACAGACTCATCATCAGCATTCAGCCTGAAATGAGTATCCGTTTGCAAGTACAGGCTAAAAGACCAGGGTTAGATATGACTTTAAACCCGGTAGATATGGTATTTAATTATGACGGCACCTATGAAACTGACACCCCAGAAGCTTACGAAACCCTACTTCTAGACGCCATGAAAGGTGATCAGACTTTGTTTATGCGTGGTGATCAGGTAGAAACGGCATGGGATTTAATCATGCCAGTTTTATCGAGCTGGGAATCTAAAAAAAGCATCAGCTTCCCTAATTACTCTTCAGACAGTTGGGGACCAGAAACTGCGGAGGCACTGATTGCAAAAGATGGCTTTCATTGGTTTACTTTACCCATTAAAAAAGGAGAAAAGAAATGAAAATAAATGCATTTAACCAAGTAGATGAAGTAATTAAAGCCACTGCAGATTTTTTTGTGGCTTGTGCAAAAGAAGCAATTGCTGATCATGACCGTTTTTCTGTAGCCCTTTCTGGAGGAAATTCCCCTAAAAAACTACATGAACTTTTAACTTCAGAAGAATATAAAAATCAGGTAGATTGGAGTAAAGTACATTTCTTTTTTGGAGATGAACGCTATGTAGCACATGATCATCCGGACAGTAATTACCTGATGGCAAAAACTACTTTGCTAGATCCTTTAAACATTTCAGAAGCACAGGTAAACAAAGTGGACACCAGTTTAGATCCTGCTTCTGCAGCACAGGAATATGAACGTTGTATCTGTAAATCATTTAATAACAATCCTATTTTTGACCTCATTCTATTAGGGTTAGGAGACGATGCACATACCGCTTCGCTCTTCCCGCACACCAATTTGTTGTGGATTGATGAAGAAATGGTAAAAGAAGTTTATTTAGAAGATAAAAAAGTTTACCGAATCAGCTTTACAGCACCTTTAATCAATAAGGCAAAACATATTGTTTTCCTCACTTTCGGCGCAAATAAAGCACATGCAATGAAAGCTGTTATAGAAGGTGAACGCAATATTGATCAATATCCGGCACAGTTAATTAAACCGACTAATGGAACATTGGATTGGTTTGTAGATGAAGCTGCCATAAGTGACCTTACTTCGCATTAAGTGGTTAATAAACCATATGGATTGAAAGCACTATTATCTTGAACCGTTTTAATTTTTTGTTAAAAAAAACACACTGATAATTAATAATTATCAGTGTGTTTGTGATCTTGGTGAAATGTTTAAGAAAAAATCGTTAACCAATAAAACATTAATCAGCAACTCTTTTAAAGGTATTTTTAACTTCTCTTCCACCAATCTTTGAACTCACTACAATGGAATCTCCCATAAATTCACCTGTTGAAAGCATTGGCTCTCCATTTCCTATTTCAATTTTATAAGAAAAATCATTCCCAGAAATTTTCCCATCTAAAACAGGGAGATCACCATAAGAAGAAGTAATTGTTCCTGTTAATTTTTCCCCTTCAGCTTTAAGCTTATAGGTGAGTTCCAAATCCTGATTACCTAAAGAAATTATTCCTTTAAAGGTACCATTAAGGTCTGCAGCAAAGCAAACGATTACAAATAACAAAACAAATGCAAGAGAGGTGAAAAGCTTTTTCATAATTTATTTTAAGGTTTAAATTTGCATCCTAAAATTATAATATTCCAATTGAAATTTCAAGTTAATTTTTACTTGATTTAAAGAATGAAATATTTAATCTTCCAATGGCTTCTCTCTCCTGCTGCCATCATACAATTCATAAGCTAATAGACGGCAATCTAATTTTCCGTTATAAAATTCTATTCTTCTGGAAGCTTTTAAGCCTATTTTTTTTGCAAGATCGGGATTGCCGGTAAAGATAAAACCTTTATATCCCTTACATTCCTGCTTCATAAAATCGCCCAATCTTTTATAAGTCTCCTCTAATTTAGAGTGGACACCCAAACGTTCACCATATTCTGGATTGAACATGATGACGCCTTTCCCTTCTGGCATTTCGGTATCGGCAAAATCGCAGATTTTAAAATCAATAATTTGATCTACCCCTGCAGTTTGTGCATTTCTGATGGAAATATCTATGGCATCTTCAGAAATATCTGTGGCAACAATCTTAAAATCAATATTTTTAATTACTTGATCTTTTAAAGCTTTTCGCTCTGCAAAGAAAACTTCTTCATCATAACCCAGAATATGCATAAAGCTGTAGTTCATTCTAAAAAGTCCTGGCGCCCTGTTGGTTGCAATTAAAGCGGCTTCAATTGCCAAAGTTCCTGAACCGCACATGGGATTTACAAATGGAGATTGCTTATCCCAACCCGTAGCATAAATAGTTCCGGATGCTAAAGCTTCTAACATAGGTGCTTTACCCGGGATTTTACGATAGCTATGCTTTGCCAAAGTTTCTCCAGAAGTATCTATAAATACTTCAGCATTGTTTTCTTTCCAATATAAATGGATCACTGCTTTAGAATAATCTGATCCAGAATCTGGCCTGATCTTATGTTTTTCTTTAATTCTATCCACAATGGCATCCTTCACCCTCAGGTTTGCAAACAAAGGCGTAGTGATGGTGGGGTTATCCACATTTGAAGTCACAGAAAAATAACCACTAAAATCTATCAAATCCTCCCATGGTAATTTGCTTAATTTCAGGTGCAGTTCATCATGGTTTTCTGCGGTAAATTCATGTAGACTGTAAAGTACTTGGCTAGCACATCTCAGGTTGAGATTCAGCCTGATACATTCGTTTAAACTTAGCTTTAACTCTAAGCCTGTTGAAAAAACTCTGACGGGTTTAAAACCCAATAATTTTACTTCCTCTTCAAGGTAAATTGCCAGTCTTTTATTGCAGGTGATGATCACCTTTGCGGGAGTGTTGAAAACTTGATTCATATAGCAGGGCAATTTACTCAAATAAATTTTAGAGATTTGAATTTCGAAATTAAAGAATATTGAATTATGGATATTAAAGGAAAAGCACATTTCGTATCAGACGTAATTAACGTTACGGATACGTTTAGAAAGAGAGAGTTAGTGATTGAATTTGCTGAAAATCCTCAATATCCTGAGTTTGTAAAATTTGAAGCTATTCAGGATCGCTGTTCATTAATGGACGGTGTTAAAGTTGGGGACGAAGTAGAAGTTTTCTTCAATTTAAAAGGAAGAGAATGGACCAACAAACAAGGAGAGAAACAATATTTTAACACTTTACAATTATGGAAAGTGAATGTTTTAGGAGCAAATGCTACCGGTGGTAGCCCATCTCCAGAAATTGCGGCACCTGTAGACATCAGTGCGGCACCAGGAGAAGATGATGATCTTCCCTTTTAAAGAGCCTATTTTCTAATTACAATGCGATAAAAAGCGGTTACAACTTCCCAGGTTGGCCGCTTTTTTTATTTGTTATATACTTTGCCACGAATACTCGAATTCTCAAGGATGATTAGTAAAATATTAGTGCATTAGTGGCAATAAATTTCATTTAAAAAAAAGAAGCATCAATTTCTTGATGCTTCCAAACTAAAAGGTAATCAAATTTAAATCTTAATTCTTAATCAATTTTATCAGTTGTTGCTTTATTTAACAGCCAAGTTTCTTTTAATTTATTCATTAATGAAACAGTTTACAAATATAGATTTTAATACCCTTAGCTGATGTTAAACCATTGTTAATGAATGTTAAAAATTGTTAAACAAACCACTGCTTACTGGCAATGGTTTATATTTGTTTTGAGATGAAGCGCAGGAGCATAAGTTTAATTATTGGTTTAATGAGTTTTGCATTGGCAGGCGTAATGGCTATGCAATATTATTTTATTCAAGAATCCTATACCCTGAAATCTCAACTTTTTGATCAGTCTGTTAATGATGTACTGAATAATGTTTCTGAGAAATTAGAGAAAAAGGAAGCTATGTTTTTCTTGACAAGAAAAGCAGAAGCAAACAATCAAATTGTAGAAACAGGAAAAAATTCATTAAATAAAAAAAAATATGTTCCTCGGAAAAATCAAGTTGCTAAAAACAATTCTGGGCTAACCAAACAAGAAAGACAAACCATTGCTTTTGTAAGAAGGATGAAAGCAAATCAGGCTAAATCTGATAGTATTTTCCGTTTAAGAGACAGTTTGGTGAAGAGTAAATATCCTTATCAACTGGTTTATAATGGTCCGGCACCTGAAGATCCAAACTCTCCGGTTAACATAAATTTTAAAGTTGATGTAGAAGAAATCACAGATGAATTTGGAGTTACTCATGGCATAATCAGACAATCTTTGGTAGAAGGGCAACCACTCCCAGTATTAAGAACCAGCAATAGAGGTTTTGCGGTTGTTGATACCGTGAAAAGATACATGGTGCTTGACCCTAAATTGGGAACGGTGATGAAAACGGTAGCGAAAGCGAATTTCATGACAGGCATTACTGCTAAAGAGCTTAGTTTGGCTTCGCAAAAATTCCATGCTGTAAACGATGCTAAAAAAGTGAAAATTTTTGTAGATTCTATTGAAAAAACTGGGGACAAAAACAATATTTTAATGGATGTTGCTTCTGAAATGCAACAGGTAAATATACCGCTTAAAAATAGGATACAGCCACAGACTATTGATTCGCTTTTGGCTTTGGAATTGGCAAATCATGGTATTGATTTAGACTACAATTACAAAATCACTTCTAGTATTGAAGACTCTGTTATTTTCATCAAAGCTTCAACATTACAAAATACGTTTGTCCCGTCCAACACCTACAAAAAAGTTCTTTTTCCAAAAGATATGATTAGAGATGGCGGTTTTTTAGAAGTTAATTTTCCTCAAAAAGGGAATTTGATTTTAAAAAACATGGATAGCATTTTAATGTCTTCTGCTGGCTTATTGTTAATCTTAGCTGGTAGCTTTGCTTATACCATTCTTTCTATCCTTCGTCAGAAAAAAGTTTCGGAAATGAAAAATGATTTCATTAACAATATGACGCATGAGTTTAAAACGCCTGTTGCTACCATTATGATTGCCAGTGAAGCCTTAAGAGACCCCGAAATCAATGACAATAAAGCTAGGGTAAACAAATTGGCAAATATCATTTACGATGAGAACGTCCGCTTAGGGAATCACATTGAGCGGGTGCTCAACATTGCCAAAATAGAGAAAGACGATTTAAAATTAGAGTCGGAAAAATTAAATATGAATGAGCTGATTGCCAATGTTGTGGATAGCATGAGCTTACAGCTTCAAAAGAAAAATGCCATTTTAATTCAAGATTTAAAAGCTTCAAAAAATCAGGTAATTGGTGATGAGCTTCACCTTTCAAACGTGATTTTTAATTTATTAGATAATGCCATCAAATACAGCGTAGAACACCCTGAAATTAGCATAAGTACCGAAAATCAGGGACACCAAATCGTTATAAAAGTAGCTGATAACGGGATTGGCATGAACCGAGACCAACAAAAGAAAATTTTTGAGCAGTTTTACAGGATTCCAACTGGTAATTTACACGATGTAAAAGGATTTGGACTTGGACTGAGCTACGTGAGTAATATGGTGAAAAGAATGAACGGAAGTATTGAAGTAAGAAGTGAAAAAGATAAAGGTGCCGAGTTTGAACTAAAATTCCCGATAAGCTAATTATATTATTATATCTTAAATAAACCATTGTGTAAACATGAGCCTAAAGAAAATACTTTTAGTGGAAGACGACCCCAACCTTGGGATGCTTTTAGAAGATTATCTTTCCTTAAAAGGGAAATTTGATGTAAAGCTTTGCATTGATGGGGAAGAAGGCTTAAAGGCTTTTACTCAGGATGATTATGATATCTGCATTTTGGATGTGATGATGCCCAAAAAAGATGGCTTCACTTTGGCCAAAGACATTCGCAAAATTAATACCACCATCCCAATTATTTTTGCCACCGCAAAGGGAATGATGGAAGATAAAACCGAAGCCTATAGTTTAGGAGGCGATGATTATATTACCAAGCCTTTCAGAATTGAAGAACTGCTCCTCAGAATAAATGCCCTACTAAAAAGGGTTGTTACAAATGACGAAACGGAGCAAAAGCCTACTCAGTTTAAAATTGGAGAATACCAGTTTGACTACCACAACCAAATCATTTCAAAATATGAAAATCAACAGAAAGTAAGCACCAAAGAAGCTGAACTGCTTCGTTTACTATGCCTCAAAATGAACGATGTATTAACCAGAGAAGAAGCATTAATTCAAATCTGGCATGACGATAACTATTTTAACGGCAGAAGTATGGATGTTTTTTTGAGCAAGTTGAGGAAATATCTAAAAGAAGACCCTAAAGTAGAAATCATCAATGTGCATGGCCGAGGGTATAAACTGCTGGTGAATTAAATTTTAACTTAGTTTTCAGGTTTCCATATTTTCTTCAAAAATTAACAAGCTGTTTTAAGTAATTCTGATTCGTTACCTTTGCAAGGTTTATTATAATTTATAATGATACATCCTACGCTAAAACCATTTTTACCGAAAATTATAACTGCTTTCGAAAAGCACAAAATTGTTAGTGCGTCAATTTTT
>JBDSHZ010000027.1:0-11444 GCA_039918235.1 Pelobium sp. | reverse complement strand
TGTGTTGCCCATCTTGGCCAATTTAGAAGGACAAGCCAAACTAAAAGACCGATACATTGCAGTGCTGGTATTGGTGCCAACGAGAGAATTGGCTTTACAGGTTAACGACGTCTTTGAAACCTTTAGTAAAGCGCTCCCTTTTACTTGCAAAATCATGGCAGTTTTTGGTGGCACATCTGTAAATGTGCAGATGAAAAGCATGAGCAATGTGAGCGTATTGATTGCCACACCGGGGAGGTTGTTAGATTTAATCTCCTCCAATGCCGTACATCTTGACGAAGTAAAAACCTTTGTGATAGATGAAGCCGATAAAATGCTGAACCTCGGTTTCAAAAAGGAACTGGACGAAATCATAGCGCTGTTACCCACAAAAAAACAGAACCTACTATTTTCAGCCACCCTAAATCCCAATATCGAAAGCATCAAGCGGGTCATGTTGACCGATCCTTTGACCATTCATATCGCTTCCGAAGAAAACAGTGTTGCACTCATTAACCAAACTGCTTATGCAGTTTCTCCTGAGAAAAAAGGACCGTTGTTACGCCACCTGATAGAGTCGCAAAACATGCAACAGGTGCTCATATTTACCTCTTCGGTTTTTCAGGCCGATGCCGTTTCCAAAAAACTGAACCACAATAACATTCAGGCGAAAGCCATTCACAGCAACAAAAGTCAGTTTGCCAGAACCACCGCTTTAGCTAATTTTAAAGAAGGAAAACTCCGAGTTTTGGTGGCCACAGATATCCTTTCCAGAGGCATCGACATCAAATTTCTGCCTTATGTCATCAATTATGAGTTGCCACGCTCGCCCAAAGATTACATCCATCGTATCGGCCGGACTGGTCGTTCAGAAAACCCCGGAGAAGCCATTGCTTTGGTAACGCCCGCCGACCAACATCATTTTGAGGTGATCCAAAAAAAAATGGGCTTTGCCGTAGAAATGATTGATGCTAGGTTATTGAATTTTTGAGCGTAAAAGATTTTAAATTGCTTTTGGAAGCAGATTTCTTTTGCATTTTAACTCGCTTTCCGATGTGTCTTTTTGACGGAAAAGCCAAAAAAATGTCGCTTCAATGGTTTAGCCCGGTACTAGGGCAGGAAAGTCTTTGCACAAATCCATAATAGTGAATCAGTAAAATACTGTTCACAAAACTCGCTACTCTATCGCATCAAAGGAAATTCAAAACTCAACACCATATTATTACGTTCAAAACTTATTATATTTGTACGTACAAATATTTAGTTATGGATACTAAACTCACATTAAAGCTTAATCAGGAAGTCATTGAAAAAGCGAAGCAATACGCTTGTGAAAAGAAATTGAGCTTGTCTCGTTTAATAGAGAATTATCTTAATTCTTTAACATTAGACAAACCTAATAGTGAGCTACAAATTTCTCCATTTGTAAAAAGCCTTTCTTCAGGAATTAAAATTCCAGCTGATTACGATTATAAAAAAGAATATACTGATTATTTAGAACAAAAAAATAGATAAAAAGAAAGGTCTCAATTTTTAAAACGGCGTCATGTCGAACAATAGAGAGACATCTCTAAGTTCATTTGCAATCGCTTGTTTCAAGCTAAGGAACAAACACATTTCTCCTCATACCTCGTTCGAAATGACGCAGCGGGTGTGCCGGTTTTATAGGTTGCCATAACGTGTCTACTTCTAAAGGAAGCTTAATTTTTAAATATTAAAGATTATTTGCTTTTAAAAACGGTTAATAAACCAAATCATACTACTAAACGCGTTAACTTATTTGAATTTACCGCTCTATTCAAGAATGTTGAGCATTCATAACTCTTGAAGATCGTTTACATTAAGAATATTTAAATATTATGCCTGTTTTTAAAACAAGAAAGCCTGAAATCATTGATTTCAGGCTTTCTTGAATTTGGCGGAGAGTGGGGGATTCGAACCCGCGGACCTTTAACAGTCAACAGTTTTCAAGACTGCCGCAATCGACCACTCTGCCAACTCTCCGCTGCAAAAGTAAGAAAGTAGAACAGTTTCTCAAATATTTTTTCAATTTCTTTGAGCTTTTTTAGGTTTATAAATGGTAAACAATTAATCATCAGAATATTAAATTTTAAATTACTGATAGATTATAGGTTTAAAACGGTTGCTATCAAATGACTTAAATCGAAAATGAATGCGAAAAACAAGATTTGTGAAGGTAATAGAACGTCATTTCAACAGCTCTTCATAAAGATATTATTAGAAGTTATTGATTTTTGATACCTAATCAAAGAAAATAGGCTATAATCAAAATTGGTATTTTTTCTTCTTTAATTTGTGTAACAACAAAGATTTCGTAATTTTCACACATCATGTCGAAACTCATCACATCATTAGGCTCCAAAGAAACCGTTTTCAGAAACGAGGTCACCACTAAGTTTGAGCTATACAATAGTTTATTCCTTACACTTCCATTTTATAGTGTAAAAAACACTGGATTGGCACTTCCATATTTTTTCAATCATTGCGAGAAAGGTATTGAAGATCACCTAAGGCCTGATGAAATTATAGAATCTTTTTTTACCGAGCAGAAAGGACTCACCAACCATCAAGAAATCATTGACCTTCTTTTTCGCTTCATTCAGTATATAGAAAGACAGGTTGTTCTTTTTGATGCCATTGAAGATGCCGCATTTTCAAAAATAACAGGGCAGGAAGAAGCCAACTCATTAAGTAGCCTCATGAACAAGGCCTTACAAGATGAAGGCTTATATAAAGAAATTCAGGATTGTTTGCATGAGTTTAAGCTACGATTAGTACTTACTGCACACCCTACACAGTTTTATCCTGGGCCTGTTTTAGGGATCATGACTGATCTTACGGATGCTTTAAAGGTGAATGATGTGAATACCATTAATCTGCTGCTCCAACAACTGGGGAAAACACCATTCTTTAAAAAGAAAAAACCTACTCCTGTTGATGAGGCCATTAGTCTAAACTGGTATTTAGAGAATATCCTCTATCAAACCGCCTCACATGTCCATAATAATTTAGAAGAAGTTTTTAAATTAAACTTAGGAAACCATAGTTTAATTGAGCTGGGTTTTTGGCCAGGTGGAGACCGAGATGGAAATCCATTTGTTACTGTTGAAACCACAAAACAAGTTTCTTCCTTTTTAAGGAAAGCGCTCTTCAGATGTTATTATCGCGATTTCAAGAATATGAAACGCAGGGTAACTTTTAATGGAGTAGAGAAATATATGGATGTTTTGGAAGCGGTGATTTATAATAACGCCTTTTCCTCTAAAGTTCAGGAAAAAGATATTAAAGAAGATTTGTTAGAGAATCTCCGTCAGATTAAGCGTGTATTAACAGAATACCACGATAGCTTATTTGCTGATATTGTTGATGATATGATCTGGAAAGTAAAGCTTTTTGGATGTCACTTTGCCTCTTTGGATATTAGACAGGATAGCCGTGTGCTGAGACATTTATTTGAGGAATGCATCGCTAATCCAGAGATAAAAGGAAGCATTTCTCCTGATTATATGAATTTATCTGAGGAAGATAAGATTATAAATATTCCTTTGAACGCTGCAGAATTAATAAAGTACAGTCAATTTGCAGATTTAAGTAAAGATACACTGGATGTGATCAAACTGATCAAAAACATGCAGCAAAACAATGGTAAAAGAGCTTGCCATCGTTTCATTATCTCCAATTGCCAAAAAGCGTCAGACGTTTTACAATTGATGCAGCTATTTTTATGGAGTGGCTGGCAGATGGATGAGCTGGACATTGATTTTGTTCCGCTATTTGAAACCATAGACGATTTAAAGGTTGCAGATGAAATTATGCAGCGCTTATATAGCCATCCGGTTTACCAAAAACATTTAGAGCGTAGAAAAAACCGTCAAGTGGTGATGTTGGGTTTTTCTGATAGTACCAAGGACGGTGGTTATTTAATGGCAAACTGGTCTATTTATGATGCGAAATCAAACCTTACCACAGTCAGCAACAAAAATGGGATTGATTTGGCATTTTTTGATGGGAGAGGAGGTCCGCCGGCAAGAGGTGGAGGTAAAACACACAAGTTTTATGCTTCTTTTGGAAAAGATGTAGCCAACAAGCAAATTCAGATTACCGTACAAGGGCAAACCATTAGCTCTCATTATGGCACATTTGAGAGCTCTATCAATAACATGGAACAGTTGATTCATGCTGGTATTTCTTCAGCTTTGGATAAGCAAGATGTGAACACCATGGCAAATAATGAAAAAGCATTATTTAGTAAGATGGCTGAGGTGAGCTACGTTTCATTTATGAAATTAAGGAAACACCCACAGTTTCTGAAATTTTTAGAGGTGCAGAGTCCTTTAAAAATGCTTTCACAGATCAATATCAGTAGCAGACCGGTCAAAAGAAATTCAGATTCGGAGCTGAAGCTGGAAGATTTAAGAGCCATCAGTTTTGTGACATCATGGAGCCAATTGAAGCAAAACATCCCAGGATTTTATGGCGTAGGAACAGCGTTAAAAGCAATTAAAGAAAATGGCGATTGGCTCAAAGCCAAAGAACTTTATCAAGATGCTGATTTCTTCAAAACGGTGATTGATAACTGTATGATGTCTATGACAAAAGCAGATTTTAGACTAACCGCATATTTAAAAGATGATAAAACTTTTGGAGAATTCTGGAAACTTTTGAAAGCAGAATATGACCTTACTGAAAAGCTTTTATTGGATTTAACAGATACTAAAGTGTTGATGGAAAAGTACCCTATTGAACATCAATCTATCATTGTAAGGGAAAAAATTACTTTGCCATTGGTGATTATTCAACGTTACGCCATTATTAAAAGCTTGGAGGATACTACAAGTCCTGCTCAAAAAGAAGTTTATAATAAATTGATATTAAGAACTTTATATGGGATTGTTAACGCTGCTAGAAACTCAGCTTAGTAATATTTAAAGCCTGGGATAAGTATTTCAGGCTTTAAATTCTTGTTATAGCTATTTTTAAATGAATAAATCATTCTTCTTAATTTTAAAAATTAATTTTTGTTTTTAAAATTACTCACCAACTTAATCTTGAAAATTTCCCCTCCTTATTTCCTCAAACTGATAATTCCCAATTTATTCTGTATTTATCTTCCAATTTATTTCTCTCAATTGATGATTTCACATCATTCCATCAATACCACTAATTTTAACTTTCCATAACGTGAAATTAACTTAGATTAAAATTGACTAATGTAAATTTGTAACTGTAATACTAACATACATGAAAAATTTACTCGCATTATCATTAGGTATGCTGTTGAGCGCTTCTGTTTTAAAAGCTCAGAATATTGATCAAATTATTGTAAACCCGTTTCAGTTTTCTGTGAATACTTTAACTGAAAGTTCTCCGAAATGGAATTTGAATTATTCTGGTAGTTACGGAGAGCGAACATCCCGTCCTTTTGGTTATGATGGATTGGATCAGAAATTTGCGGTAAAAGGCTATTTGGGAAATAGATTTACTTTATATGCCAATGCATCAATAGGTTTTTCACATGAAGGAGGAGTGAACAGTGCTCAACAAGCACAGGTGATCAAGGATTTCTTAGGGGGAAAGAAAGCTTTTGGACCAAAATTAGGTTTTGGACTTGGTTTAAATAGAGACTGGGATGGAGTTGGGGCAGTATTTAGTAGAATAGCCGCTTCATGGGATGCTTCTAAATGGAGGTTGGGAGGCAATATGGTCTTTGAAAAAGCATTTTCAGCTTCAAGAGATCAATTAGATTTTACCACCACCTTAGGATTTCAGCATCGTATTTTAGGTGCGTTTTTTGCAGGTTTTGAAGCAGTTGGACAAGATTTAGAAGGTTTTTGGGAGGAAGATGAGGCGGAAGGCGGAGCTAAGTTATTGATTGGCCCTTCTATAAATTACGCACCTTCTAATTCTAAAATTGCTTTTTCATTTGCTGGCGGACCTGTTTTTTATGCCACTCGCAGTTCTGCTATTCCTTCAGATGCCATTAGAGATTTAAATACTCAGAACGGCTATACCTTAAGAGCAATGATTTCTTTCAATTTACATAAATAAGGACTCGGCTTAAGTCATCCACCAAAATTTGATCCTTTAAGTTTTATCTTAATTTCATAAATAATGAGTTTCATGTTATGGTCTTCATTTTTAGATTTTTTGCATTTTGATTCTGTACTTTTCTTTGTTCAAAATCATTAATAACTAAAATATGGATCTAAGTAGAAAAGAAAAGCCTCCTTAAAATATTTTAAGGAGGCTTTAGCTTATGAAGGACTCACAATGCTATTTATGTTTATTTAAAATCTTCTGCGCTAACTTCACTATTTAATTTTAAATCAGTCACTTTTAATTCAATAACCTGTTGTTGTCCACCTGCAGCAGCAGTAGTGGTTAAAGCATAAGGATACATGATGTTTCCTACTTTTTTGTAATCACTGTAATCTGTAGTGTTACTTATTCCACCAGTCATTTCATCTGTTCTTAGTAAGAATTTAGATTTTACATCATAATATTCTGTTTTTACTTTTCCGCTAGGGTAGGTAACCATCACTTTATAAGCGTCGCTTCCATTTACTTTTTCAACTCCTTTAACTTCCGACTTAAAGGCTGGATACTTAAGGTAATCTAGTTGTTCAAACAAACCGGTAATCACATTCTTTTCTTTAATTTCCTCATCGGTCATGTCTTTCTTATTACCCATTTGTGCCTGGTAACCTATTTTGCCATTAAATACATTCTTCATCACGGTGGCTCCGTTCATGGTTACTTCCATTAATTCCATATTTGGAGTCATTGTTTTTAAACTCGCATTTAAAGACATGCCTTGCATTCCCATTGTCATGGTGGCTTTTATAGATTTAACTTTTTGTAATTCTGCCTCGCCACCCATAACTGCTACATAAGCTTTAAAGATTTCTGGTGCGGTAACATTAACAGCAGCAGTACTTTCTTTAACTGGTTCAGCAAACTTATCATACATCATTACAGGGTAGGATAATTTTTTAAGACCATCCAACATCTGAGACGTGTTTCCCACCACAATAACCCTAGTATTTTTTGCATTGAAATACTTTTGAGCTACTCTTTGAATGTCTTCTTTATTTACAGAATTTATTTTTTGAAGATATGTTCTATAGAAATCTTTTGGTAGGTCATTGATTAAAATGTTTCTCGCAAAAGTGGCTATGCGGGCAGTATTTTCCATTCCTAAGGCAAAAGAACCGTTGTAAAGGGCTTTGGCAGTTGCCAACTCTTCATCACTTACCTTGGTCGTTCTCAAGCTTTCAATCTCATTGATAAACTCTACCACTGCACTATCTGTTTTCGCAGTTCTTACGGAAGCGGAAGCAGAAAAAGTACTTTGGTAACGCCCAGCACCGGTGCTAGAATATGCACCATAGGTGAAACCGTGTTTCTCTCTCAAATTATTAAATAA
Organism: Pelobium sp.; assembly: GCA_039918235.1. Lineage (GTDB taxonomy): Bacteria > Bacteroidota > Bacteroidia > Sphingobacteriales > Sphingobacteriaceae > Pseudopedobacter. Next base: position 4,018 of record JBDSHZ010000027.1, on the reverse strand, counting down.
CCGACTTTCAGAACCTCCTCCTAATATTTGATTGGCTAACAAAACAGCAAAATAATCAGGATCACCCATTTTAAGATCTACCAGATTGCTCACCGTAATTTCAGATTGAACAGCATTTGACATGTCCACTACATCAATTTCTGTTTTAGCAGGATTAGAAACTTTAGCTAAAACCGGCAAGGTTAATGCGCTGCCTTTCCAGCTTCCTAAAAGACTTTCAGCTAATTTTTTTGCATCATCAGGTTTGATATCACCAATAATAGTTAAGTAAGTACGGGAAGGAGTAACATATTTGCTGTAAGCTGCCTTTACATCAGCTAAAGTTAAGCCGTTAATACTTTCCTCTGTAACAAACTCTCCATTAGGATGATTGATGCCATAGCTTAGTGCATTGATAACCCTACCAGAAACTGCTTTAACGTTTTTCGCATCACTTTTTATGCCTGTAATGGTTTGCGACTTCAATTTATCAAAGGATTCCTGAGGCATGGAAGGGCTTTTCAATCCGTCAGCCATCAGCTTAAAAGCTTCAGTGAAATAGCGGGTTAAAGATGATGCACCGCCACCGCTGCTGGATAAACTTACGTCAGCGCCAATACGATCTACAGCTTCGTCAAACTCAGCTTTGGTCATGCTAGTAGTTCCTTCGTTCAGCATTTGTCCCATCATGCTCATTACACCTGCTTTCTTACCTTCAGTAATGGGTCCGGCATCAATAAATAAACTGGCAGAAACTTTAGGCAGTTTATGATCTTCAACCACCAAAAGCGTAATTCCGTTGGCTAATTTATAGGTTGTGGGATCTGGAATGGTGATGATAGGAGCTGGCCCTGGTGTTGGTTTTTTTGTTCTATCAATAGTAACTTGTGCACTTGCCTGATAACAGATAAAAGAGGCAATGGCAAAACTTAAAATCTTTTTCATATTTGAATATTTAATTGCTTAAACAGTATATTTAACATTGGATCAATTTGGAGTTTATTGTGCAGCAACTGGCTTTGGTAAATAATACAATACCAGTCTGGAATTTGGCTGCAGATATTTCTTTGCTACTGTTCTGATATCTTCACGGGTAATCTTTCTGATTTCATCCAATTCTTCATTCACATGTCCAGTATTTTTATTGTAGAAAGTGTAGCCATTTGCTAAGTTTTCCGCAACACCCAACATTCTTGAATTAGCAGTTACATAATTGCTTTCAAACTGATTTTGGATCTTTTTATATTCTTCTTCAGTGATCAGCTCGGTCTGTAATTTAGTTACCTCATCATCAATATCTGCCAATAAAGTATTCAAAGGAGTTTCACCATTAGGCAATGCATAAGTGATATAAGCACCATAATCTTCCAATACATAATTGATAGCTCCAACCTGTAAAGCATTCTTCTTTTCATCTACCATTTTCCTGTACAGTTTTGAACTTGCGCCACCTGATAGGATAGAAGAAATCATCTCTAAAGTTGTAGCATCTTTATCCATAAGGCCAGGAATGCGGTAAGCCGCCATAATTGCCGGTAGTTGAATATTTGCATCATAAGCAGTATCAACCATTGGTTTGGTGATAGGTTCTTCTATAATCTTTTTATAATTAATAGGCTCTCCTTTTGGTACCGCAGCAAAATAAGCGCTCACCATCTCCTTTGTTTTGGCAACATCAATGTCTCCGGCAATAGATAATACCGCATTGTTAGGAACATAATATTTACTGAAAAATGCTTTGAATTCGTCCAATTTAGCCGCATCCAAATCATCCATTGATCCTATGGTTTGCCAAGTATAAGGATGCTTTGTAAACAACCTTTTAAAAATTTCTTCTGCAAAATGACCATAAGGCTGATTGTCTATTCTCAGTCTCTTTTCTTCCTTAACTACTTCATTTTGTGTTTTTACGCCAACCTCATTAATTACCGGGTGAAACATACGTTCACTTTCTAACCATAATCCTAATTTCAATTGGTTGGATGGGAATACTTCATAATAGAAAGTCCTATCTTGAGTGGTGTTTGCATTGTTTTGCCCGCCATTGCTGGAAACAATTTTCATAAATTCACCTCTTTTGATATTTTCTGATCCTTCAAACAGTAAATGTTCAAAAAAATGGGCAAAACCTGTACGGTTGGTCAGCTCGTTTTTAGACCCCACATGATACATCACAGAAACTGCAACTACGGGTGCGGCGTTATCTTGATGAAGTACCACGTGTAATCCGTTAGGAAGATCATATTCAGTAAATTCTACTTTTTGTGCCATAGCAGTGGCAGAGATACCACCTAAAAGTAAAAAGGCGTAAATAAAACGTTTTTGATTTAACATCATAAATTGATTTTTGATTAATTAATATATTAGAGAGCAACGTATCAATAGATGTTACAAATTAGGTAAAAAAATTAGAATGGAATAGTAATTGATTTAATTTTTTAAAAAACAATCATGAGATCAATTTGGAACGGCACAATTGCTTTTGGACTGGTAAATATCCCGATTAAACTTTATTCGGCCATTAACAGCAGTAATCTTGATTTAGACATGCTGGATAGCAGGGATCATTCACACATCAGGTACCAAAGAATTAATGAAAAAACCAGAAAAGAAGTTCCTTATGAAAAGATTGTGAAAGGCTATCAGCTCAAAGACACTTACATTATTTTAGAAGAACAGGATTTTGAGGATGCCAGTCCTGATAAAACAAAAACAATAGCTATTCAGAATTTTGTGAAGGCATCTGAAATTAATCCTATGCTTTTCGAGACTTCTTACTATGCCGAAGCCGGAAAGCAGGGCCAAAAAGCTTATGCGCTACTATTGAACGCTCTTAAAAAGACAAAAATGGCGGGAGTGGGGCAATTTGTGTTGCGACAAAGGGAAAATTTATGTGTGATTTATCCTTTGGATGACGTGATTGTAGTTTCTAGGATAAGATTTGCTCACGAAATAAGAAATGCATCAGAGGTGAACACTCCTGATAAAGTCAGCATTCCAAAACGCGAATTAGATGTTGCCCTTGCTTTAATTAAACAATACACTGCCGATTTTGACATCTCTAAATATAAGGACAGCTATAACAATGAACTCCTTAAAATCATTAAAGCAAAAGCTAAGGGAAAACGACCAACAATTAAGAAGTTGAAACCTAAAAAAGCTAAAAGTGATGACTTATATGATCAGTTAATGGAAAGTTTAAATAAGAAAGGAGCTTAAATGAGCATTTCTACTTATGAGAAGAAAAGAAATTTTGAGGTCACTTCAGAACCTCGATCCACATCCACAAAATCAAAAAAAGGATTAAGGTTTGTAGTTCAGAGACATCATGCCTCGCATCTGCATTATGATTTTAGGTTAGAGCTTGACGGAGTTTTAAAAAGTTGGGCCATTCCTAAAGGTCCTTCCTTAAACCCGAAAGACAAACGATTAGCCATGATGGTGGAAGACCATCCTTATGATTACCGTACTTTTGAAGGAGAGATTCCGAAAGGTAATTACGGAGCAGGAACTGTTCATGTTTTTGATGAAGGTACTTATCAATCTTTAAACAAATCAAGAAAAGAAGATGAAAAAGAGCTTTTAAAGCAATTAAAAGCTGGAAGTTTGAAATTTAAGCTGAAAGGTAAAATTTTGAAAGGGGAGTTTGCATTAGTTAAAATTAAAAACGCTGAACAAAAGGCTTGGTTATTGATCAAACACCAGGATGAAGGTGCAACAGATGAAAAGTTTGAAATTGAGAAGTTGATTCCAAAAGAAATTATTAAAGAGGGGAAAGACTTTAAAAAGAAAGAAGCTCCCAAAAAGGAAAAAACAGCTGCTAAACATCAGGAAAAAGAAGAAGTTGCCTATCAGCCAATGCTGGCAAAACTTGCTAGTTCAGTTTTTGATGACCAAGAGTGGATTTATGAGCGAAAAATTGATGGCTACAGGATACTTGCACATTTGGATAAAGAACCTAAATTGGTTTCAAGGAATAACATAGATTATACAGAAAACTTTAAAAGCATTTCTAAAGCATTAACAGTCATTAAAAAAC
>JBDSHZ010000026.1:0-19605 GCA_039918235.1 Pelobium sp. | reverse complement strand
CACGTATAAAAAACATGCAAGTCCAGCTGTAGTGCCAAGAGCTCAAAAATGGGCACATAGTACTGAATGGGATGGGTACAGATGATAGCTAATCTTTTCAAATATTTTTAGATTTAAACTATTTAGTACATTCTAAGGCTAATGCTCCAAAAAATCTGTTTTCCTCTTCAACTAATGAAAAATGAGGGTCTTTAGAATCTCCAAACTTTGCAATTCTCATTTCCGAAAAGCCGGCCTTCTTTAATTCAGTAATTAAAGTCTTTTCATCCCACATCCATAAATGCTTAGAGTTGCCTAATAAAATTTTACTAATGCCTTTGATTCCCTTTTCTCTATCTTCAATTCCAAGCATAGTAGAGCGCATGAATTCATGAGCTGGTTCATCGTTTTTCTCATAATTTTCGATGTAATTTTCTATACTCAAACGTAGACTTGGTAAAACGCACCTGAAAATACCAGAGGGCTTCAGTATTCGATAAGTATTATGCAATGCCTTTAAACAGTCATTATAAGATAAATGTTCTAAAATATGAGAGCAATAAATACCATCACAGCTATTGTTTTCTTCTGGGAGGCCTTTCACAATATCTCCATATATTACATTTTTAGGAAATCGCTGGCTATTACGGGTATACAGCTTACCAAATATTGGAAATCTTTCAAACCTTAAGGTTGGAGAAGCGTCATAGTTTTTCCATTCTTTAGGAGCAGAAAATCCGCATCCATATTGTACATATTTTTTCATATCATTTGATCAAAAATTTCACATTGACTATGCGTCATACTTTTAGCGCCATATAACTTAAAGTGATCCCATTTAGGGTTAAAAATTAATGAATTATTTAAAATACCTTTTAAAAATAAACTAATTTTTGATTTTTCTTCTCGCTCCAAGGCAGTAACAATCCCTGCGCTGCAATTATTAATGATGGTGTATGCACTGCTTTGGCTATTGAAAATCCCTAATAGAGGTTTTTGAGCTAAAATATAAGGATAAATTTTAGAGGCAGTATATTGAGGATCATTTGAACCCATCACCACCAAAGCATCTGCTGCCTGCAAAGTACGTATGCTTTCATAAAAGCCAATCCGATCCGTTTGCTCCAAAACATATTCTTCCAAATTCATTTCTTTAGCTATTGGCATAAAACTAGGGACACCTTGCCCTTTTGTTGCATAGCTGGTGCCGATAAAATGAAACCGAAAACAAGCATAAGCTTTCTTATTACTTATTAATAATTCTTTAAAAACTTTAAATAAAAGACGGGTAGCATCCTGCATGTCAAATCCTCCTCTGCCTACATAAGCTATGTTTTTAAAACCTTGTGCTGGGTTGATAGCCGCTTTAATTTGCAGAGAATGAACAGCAGCAATTTCAAAATCTTTTTCAAAAGCCCCAAAGGTGATGACTTTTTGAGGAATCAATTTTGTTCTAGGATAACGTTCATGCATGGTATTGAGGTAAGCCTGCGAAACACTGATCAAACCATCAACTTTCTTCATTGCCAAAGGTTCTAAGTATTTATTTAAACGGTAAGAAAACCAGTATTTCTTTGGGCGTTCATTTATAGGTTTATCCTCATAATAGGTGGAATGCCAAGGGTCTTGCAGGTCAATCACATAAGGGATACCAAACTTATTTTTCCAATGAGCACCTAAAATACAGACTGGAAACTGGGTAGTGGAAAAATAGATGAGGTCAAAATGCTCTTGTTTAAGCAGTTGGTCAACGTATTTCTTATAAAACCATAATGAGCGGAGCGCTAAGCTTCCCAAGCCTATTTTAGCCGTGTATTTCTTAGATAAAGCTTTGATTTTATGAATTTTAATACTTGCAGGAATGCTCTGTAATAATAAAGCATCCTGCCCTATATCAGTACATGTAGAATTTACAATCACTACCTCTGCTTTCCATCCGTAGTCCTGATAAAAAGGTAAGCTCATTCTTACCCTTTGCATATCTGCTGCATTGCAAGGTGGGAAATAAGGGGAGATGATGAGTACTTTTTTCAATCAATTACTTGTTTAATAATGGAAAGAAATTTTTTACTTTCCACTTCCCAATTATACGTTTGTTGTGCAAGCTGATAGGATGCATCTTTCGATTTGTTCAAATTTGCAGGGTGATGAATATAATCCTTAATCATGGAAGCTAGTTCATGGTGGTTTCCAATACTGTAAAAATTGCCTATTAAAGGGTTTTCTTTGATGAAAGCCTTTTGAGCTGGAGTGTCGGTACAAATAATGGCTAAACCAGTATTTAGATAGGTAAACAATTTATTACTCAGTGCAATTTCATTATTTCTTGAAAAACCTGGTTCTAAACATAACCCTATGTCAAATAGGGAACAATAATGCATTAAGGAGATGGCATCTATTGGTTGATGATAAAAAATTTTAGGAGGAATTTTAAAATTTAACTCTTTTATTAATTGATTAAACTCGTCACATATTCTTGGTCTAGGTTTACCTAAGAGATGAAATTCAATATCTTCTTCTTCTAATACTTTTAAGGCTTTAAAAACATCTGGAATACCGCGATCTGGGCCAATTTTCTGAGAAAACCAAAAAAGCTTTAACGGATTCTCCTTTTGGTAATGCTTTGAAGGTTTTTCAATATATCTTCCAAAAACATTATTGATCTCTCTTAGAAAAAGCTTTGGGAATATGGTTTGGTATTCTAAGTTAATTAAAGGGCTAGCTGTAGTAATGTAATTTAGTGAGGGGAAATACTTGTTTTCCAAATAAGCCTTTGTTTTGAAATCCGGGTCGTTTATATCATTGATCCTTTCATTCCTATGAAAATCTTCTGCATCAAAGCCACATTTAGCTTTGTTTTTTTTAGCAGCCCAAACAGCTGGAGCTAATGCACCTAAGTTATGACCAATATATAAATCAGCTTTAATTTTCTTTGCTTGTCTGTACAATAAATAAGTAGTTCTACAAGTAGCTAACTCAGTTAAATGATATGAATTTCCAAATAAGCTACATAGAGTTCTGAAAATTTTATGGGTTAATCGTGTTAAAAGATAAATGGTTTTGCTGTAGGTTGGATTTCCACCGACACAAATTGAAGACCAATTTTTAGTTTTTAATAAAACCTCATCTGCCTCGGTTGCCCAACTATCCCAATATTGGTAAATAACAGTGACTTGATAGTCTTCAAGTGCTAAAGCATCAGCTTCTTTTACGAGCCTAGGATTGGTAGAGGGTTGTCCAGAAGTTATTAAGACAATTTTTTTTAAGCCCATTTTAAATTCCCTCTTAAAAAAGAATCATTCCTTACAAATAGAAAATCAGATTGAAATAAGGCTTGGTCCAAAGGCCTTCGCATTAAGGAGCAGATATCATAGAGTGCAAAACCTTGATCTTTCATAAATATAATCACTTCATCCACTAATGGACAGTTCTGATAAATGGGGAGCAGAGAAACTTCCAATAAAACAGCCTGTGCGTGTTTTAAGGTTTTTAAACCTCCTTTTAAAATTTCTAACTCGTATCCTTGGGTGTCTATTTTTATAAAATCAGGTACTGCAAATAGGGTATTTTCAACAATAAGATCTAGACGTTTTAGCATTCTTGTTTGAAGTATTGCTCCAGTTTCGTTGTTTTCACTTAAAACAGAGCTGGCGGTTTCATAAATATGAAATGTAACTTCTTCCTCTTTGGAGCCTAAAAGAGCAATTTGATAATGGAGTGAAGGATTTGATTGGCATAAAGGTGATAAAAAAGTTTCTTTTTGCTCTTGCCCCTCTAACATCATTATTTTGCTTTCAGGAAATTCTTTTAGAAAAAGTTGCGCCCAATGCCCTTCATAAGCTCCAATGTCTAAAATAATCTGAGGCTTAAAGCCTAAATTTTTCAATCTTGTAAAACTACTTTCTTGATCAGGAACTCCTAAAGATCTTCTCCAGTTCTGTTTCCAATGGTTCGGAATGATTTGTTTAAGAAATGCTTTCATCATGATGTACTAAATCTAAATAATTTTGAGCAACAACTTTTACATCAAATTTCTTCATCGCATTCGTTCTACATTGCATTCGTTCTACATTACCTATTTTAGAAACCGCATCTATCATATCTTTAAGATTATTTACAATAAACCCAGTAACTCCTTCCTCCACCACTTCGGGCACAGCTCCTCTGGGGTATGCAATTACGGGTGTGCCACAAGCCATTGCTTCTACCATCACCATTCCAAAAGGTTCTTCCCATTCAATTGGGAATAATAATGCTTTAGACTTCCCAAGGTAATAGTTTTTTTGTTCATCGTTTAATGGCCCCAAGTAAACGATTTGTTGCCCATCTACATAGGGTAAAATCTCCTGCTCATAAAATGTTTGATGTTCTTCCTCTATATTACCAGCAATCCATAAACTATGTTTCGTCTTCAAAGCAACTTGTACTGCTGTATGTGTTCCTTTCAAAGCCTCGATTCTTCCTAAAAACATGAGCGGGGCATCTAGAGAAACTTTAGTGTTTAAATCATATTGATCAAATTCAATAGCATTATAAACCGTTTTCCAAACACCAGCGGTATTTCCAGTGTTTGCGCAATTATTGCTACAAGCAGTAAAAATTAGATTTTTGTTTGGTAATCGATTGATGTTTTTAATAGCGGAACCCGTAACATCTCGCCCATAAGTCATGATTTTGAAAACGTTTTTATTCAAAATAGGAAGCAGGAATAACAATCTTCCAAAATTATGAATCAAATCGAATTCCTGATGATGCTTTTTTAAATATAGCCACACTTCCCAAAGTTCTCCAAATTGCTCTAAGTGATTTTTATAATAACCATTTTTACCGAAAGTGTGTAAATTAGACCATTGAGAACCAGGGCCTGCTAATAAGTGCACTTCATGTCCTAAACGCTCATATTCCTTAGCAAACATGGCTACCAAGCGCTCATGTCCTCCATATAAAGGAGGAGGAACGGGTATAGCGGCATCCATCATCAATAGAATTCTCATTCGGTAATACCTTTAGGTACACACCACCAATGTTCTTCATGGTCAATGGCTAAAAGAGTGTGTTTATAATTGATGCTTTTTAGAAAACCGGTAATTTCATCCAACTGATAATTAAAAGAAATAAGAATTTCTGGATGAACGCTTAATAGTATAATTGGGTTGTATTTATTTATAAAATTAATTGCACCCTTTAAGACGAATAGTTCTGCTCCTTCAACATCGCATTTTATTAAAACTTTAGAATGTTTCATTTCAAAGTTTTTAAATAAATGATCAATAGCATAAACAGGTATTTTTTTGTCAATATTTTTATCCAGATTGATGTATTTAGTTGAATTTGGTAAGCCAGATAGGTTACTTTTATTGACTAATTCATTGGTGTATTTCAACACCTCAGTGAGATCGTTTTGATTGGTGTTATAATCTGCAATTAAACAATTAACGATGCTCAATCTCGAATGACTCTTATTGGCATATTGAATCATTTTTTTAGTTACAAATAAGCTGTCTAAATCAGAATCTACAGCAATGACTTGACAATCTGGGGATGCGAATAAAGCAATAGTACTGATTAATCCTTGTGCGCAACCTATGTCTAAAATAAAACTATCCGGGTTTTTTTTTAACCAATTAATGAGTTTTAGCGTAGCTATCTTCTCATATTCTGCTAATTTAATAGAGTAAAACTCGGGTGGGATGGCTATTTGAAAATTTGCTTCAGGGTATAAAACAATTACACCTTTATTATTTAAGTTTAAAAATTGGTGGTAGGGCTTTCTTAGTAGGTTCCAAAACCATTCCAAATTAGATAGACCAGGCAAATGCCTTATTTTGTAAGCAATCTCTTTAAGCATTTTTTTCTAATTTTTTATATATGTTCACATACCAATTGGCGCACTTTTCTAAAGTTAAATTTTCCAAAACGTAATCTCTTGGTTTAAATAATTTTAATTTTTTAGTAAATGCAATTAAGTTAAGTTCAAAATCAAGCTCATTTTTGAACTTTAAACCACAACGTTCATCCCAATAAGGTACTGAGCTTACTGGTTCATATTTTACCTTTGTAGGATAATATGCTGGATCTTGCCAAAAACCACCTCTATCCCACGCTAAAATAGGAGTGCCTGTGGCCAAGATCTGTTGATAAGCCAATCCTTGTGTTTCATGCTCACATAAGAAGATTACTGCCTTACATCGACTTAGTTTCTCAGTTAATTCCTGATGATTATAATAACCGTATCGGATATTCTCATAATTCATCTGATGCTTTTGTAAAATGTTTATAATAGGGTTAATTAATCCCTTCTCATAAAAATCATGCTCCCACCTTACTTTATCATAAATAAGAAAATCAGTGCTTAATTCTTGATTTTTTATTTTTTCATTCCATTTTTCAGTGTCTATACCTACTGGCCATGCCTCAACTTGATTGCCATAATAAGGCCTACACATCTCTTCCATCCATTTCCCAGGGACTAAAAAGTGTCTTACATTGGGATATTTCTTAAATAAATCTGGACAGTCTACAGGATGTGAATAAACACCTGAACCGAAAAGTACAGGGTTTTTAAATTTTTTTTCATAAATCAAGTGTGGCTTGCCAATCACACCAATTAATTCTTGAGGATGCTTACGGGCATACTTATAATCATTAAAACGATAGGATATGCCTAATAAATCCAAACCCCGCATCAATTCTAAGGCAACCATCATCACTCCTCCAGGCCTTTGCTTACCTCTTATTAATCTTCTAATCCATTTACGTGGGTAACGATCGTATTTAAACCAGCGATCAGGATTGGGTTCTTCATAAAATAGATTAATCATTCAAATTTTTAGAATAAAAATAATTCCCTTTTATTTTTTCAGTATAATTAAATCCATATCTAAACAAGGTATTTTCAATTTGTTTGATATCAACATGCTGATGTATCTCCATCATAATGGCGTGAGTGATATTTAACCATTCCAATTGTTCTGAAAGTAATATGCCTTCGTAACCCTCAATGTCTATTTTAATCAGGTCTATCTTTGGAAATTTTAATTGTTTAATAATTTCATTAATAGTTATCCCTTGAACAGTCACTTCATTAATTGTTTGTAATTCCTTTCCAAACGGGATATTGCTCACTTTATGACCATAATCATTATCCCCAAGGGTCATTTTGATAGAATCGTTATATATGCTAATTGCATTTCTATATCCATGAGCTGTGATATTATTAGCCTTTAAATTCTTCTGGGTCAATAAAAAATTTTCAGGGATAGGTTCAACAAAGGCTATTTGAGCGTTTGGATATATTTTAGAAAAATAGATGGTACTTAATCCAATATTTGCACCTAAATCAATAATATAATGAACAGATTTTGGCTTAAGAGGTAACTGATAGCATTGTTGATCAAAAACTTCACTAAAGATAAAATGATCTGATCCATTATTAACTCTTAAATTTAATGAGAAATCACCTAATGGAATTGGATAACTGAAATTTATAAAGTAATTTTTTGTTAAAGATAAACTGTTAGAATAAAGCCAAAGCAACTTATTAATTACATCTTTGTAACTTTTACAGGTGTTTTTTGCATGATTAAAGTTTGTTTTAAATCTAGAAAAATTCATATGATTAAATCCGTTTCGATTGTTCCACTTTTCGGAATCCAAAAAGCCTCCTGTATAAAGGTCTGAAATTTTCTTTTAAAATATAAGCCAGCTTAAACTTTATTTTCTGAGGTAATTCAATCATCAAATACACAAATAAATTTGTGTAACTTAAGGAGTAATGTTGCAACATCACCATTTTTAATCTTTTAACATCAGATTCATATTCATAAAATTCAGTAAATCTAGAATTATAATGAATAATTAACGGGCGAGCTTCTGAAAGTTGATTATAAACAGGTATAGGGGGTAAAGCTTTATTATATAAGCGGGTTGCTCCCGAAAGGATATTTTTCACATTAAAATCATAAAACATTCGGTCGGCTTTTAAACTTCCATTATCTATAATAGGCATAAAATTAAATTTGGCCATACTTAAAGCTATAATTGGCTCTTCATTTTCTTTATTCCTGAGCTTGATTAATCCTAATGATTCGTAATCCACCCTTACTTTATGAGCGAAAGTAAAGAACTCATTTAAAGAAACTTTTTGTTCAGTATTAAAATAATAAACGGAACCACAAATCACTGGGAAATAAGAGACCTCTAATTGCTTGATGGTCTTACAAATATCATCCACAAATGCCATATTTATTCCTTCTTTTACCACATGCCCTATTGCAGAAACAGTTTGGATCTTAAATGCTTCAAATACAGGTAATAGATTTCCATAAATTAGACAATCAGCATCTATAAATAAATTTTCGCCTGTATTTAGGAATTTATGAAGTGAAAGTTTAGAAGAAAAGCCTAATTCTATATCATGAGAATCAACAGATAAAATTTGGATTCTCTCTTTTATGGTTTCAGGTATAAATTCAGGTAAATCAGTAATTAATAAAAAATTGATAGTTGTATTTTTATTCCAATAAAGAAATGATAACGCTAAATTGCAAGCGTACTCTACATATAATTTTTGCCCTGCAGCAATGGTTATAATTGTTTTATCCAATTTACGAAAAGATTTAAATTCATAATAAAATTAAGTTATTTTATAAATATCTTTTGAAATAAATCTTTAGAAAGAGGAGTTCTTGTATGAAAAAAAGTTAAACTATTCTTTTAATAGCTCAATGTGTTAAAGATTAATCAATTTTTAGGTTAAAATCACCTTCTCTAATATAAAGGCAACCCCCTCACTCTTGTTAAAGTTAGGTTACTTTTTTTTAATGTAATGCGGAGTGACTAGTTATTGAATATTTTTCTCTTTGTTTTTTCTAAATATTTGATGGTTTTCCAATTGAAAATATAATTTAATATTCTTTTAGGACCATTTTGATAAGGCGAATGTCTTTTTTCAGGATATAAACTTATTGCCAATTTTTCAGCTTCAGCGGAGAGATCTTTGAATCTAGGGTAAAAACTAAAGGCATTTTCCCAAAAATATCTACTTAATGCAATTTTAGCCAACTTATTATCTGTTTTTTTTAGAATATATTTTGCTTTTAATTGATTAGCATTAAAAGCACTTTTAAAATGTTGATAATCTTTTCCAGCACTAAGATTTTTGTAAGTTTTGTATTTACGGTAATAATTTATTGCGTCTTTGGAATATATAATCCCATCAGCATTTAAAAGGACTCTGCAAAAAAACTCACCATCATCATCTAAACTCAATTCTTCATTCCAATATCCAGCTTTATCGATTACACTTCTGGGAGTTAGCCAAACATTCGTCTGAATCATTCCGCCATAATCTGGACCTATAAACGGACCACCATAAAGCTTAACTAAGAAATCTAAAGTATCGTTTGAGCCTTTTGAAAACCAAGAGTGCTCAATTTCTTGATTGTAGGGATTTTCACCATCAAAAAAGTAAATAGTAGGACAAATACACAAAAAATTTTTTTTTTCATTTAAAAGAGAAATTTGGAACTCAATTTTGTTAGGACTAATAAAGTCATCTGCATCTAAAAATTGAATATATTCTCCTTTTGCTTCCCTTAGGCCATAATTTCTTGCTGCGCTGGCACCTTTATTTTCTTGGGAGAAAACTTTAATCCAGTCATTTTCATAACTTTTAGCTAAAGCGAAAGACCCGTCACTTGAACCGTCATCAATAATTATAATCTCCTTATTTTTCCAAGTCTGATTTTTAGCAGATTCAATCGTCTCGGTTAAATAATCTTCAGTATTAAAAACAGGAATTATAATACTTATTAGAGGCAAACTCATAAGTTTTTCAATATTTTCATCCACTGTGTTTTACTTGTTGTAATGGAAGCAACTTGATTTTGATTAAACCAGCTTTCTTTGATCATGTTTTTATAAAGATCTGGATTTTGGTCCAATTCGATAATTCGGTCTATTACTTCACTAAAGTCTGAATTATGGAATTGCTTAAACATTTTAAGTTTTTTCCCCCAATCTTTTAACTTACGCTGTATCCTGTCTTTTGGATTACGATGATATAAAGGTAAAATATCTCTAAAATTTAATTGCGCATTTCTTTCTAAAAATTTAACCAAAGAATTATTATTTGGTTTTTTATAATCAGAAACATTTATAAAACTATTTGTATTAAATACTTCATTTATATAAGGATCTCCACAATAAATAGGAATACTATAGCATTGCATAGCATCATATAATTTTTCTGTTTGGTAACCTGGATAAACATAGTTTTCAAAAGCAATGGTAAATTTATATTGTTTTAAAAACTGTCTTTTTCTTTCCCAAATGTTTCCTTTATACAATTGGTCAATAGAAGCCATATTATTCATTGAACGACCTGGAGCATCCACTTTTTTATATTTAGAAAGTTGCTTAAAGAACTCTTCACGATATGGAACTTGATGTGAATATAAGAAATTGCAGAATTTTGTTTTTTGATTAAAAATTTGATCTATCTCGTTATCATCTATATTCTTTAGTAATACTTTTGGATCTAAACCATGCCATTGGATACGCTGATAATTGAGATGTTGTATTTCTTCCTCACGCGGAACGCCGAAAGCCCATTCACAGGTGGTCATATCAGGGGTTATATTTTCGCAAAAATAACCCACTCTAATATAATTCCCCTTTGGGGGCAAGTCATTACCATATGGGCCGAAAATTAATAAATTAGGTTGCTCAGAAGCTATAAATTCAAATGATTTTTCTAAATCTTTTGAAGCGATGATATCATCTATAAATGTTCTAAAGTCAATCCCATTGACACATTTAACTTTTATGATTTTTTTTTCTTCGCTCACTGGACTAACAATAATAAGCTATTCTAATAACTACTTGCTCCAATCTTTGGATGAAATATAATAATAGTTCTTTAAATCGTTGTTTTTTTCTTTCAAAATGGTCCTTAAATAGGATAGTCGTGAATAGGCATCCACAACTTTTGTATTAAACTGATGTGTGAGTTTATATTTTAGAATGTGAATCCAACTCATTGAAAATGTGAAATGCAAAACCCTTGGTAAAATAATCCAAATCCAATTCTTTTTATAATTTGGTCTCAAATTAAAATTTTCTTGGTTCAGCAAATAGTAATAGGGCCTTAATAAACAGAAACTGCTAGAAATAGCTATGTTTAATTTGATGATATAATTCTCTGTTAAACGCTCTTTAGGAATGAAATGATTAAATTTCAGTCTATTATCACACCAGATTTGGTAACCAATTGTCTTTAAGGCAATGCAGATTTCATTATCTCCTCCTGAAGTGAGCTGTATTCCGCTTCTATCTGTCATAATGGTTTCGAAACCTAAATCTATTAATTTTTGGAATGCGGCTTTTCGAATGGTTGCGCCTGCTCCATAAACATCACCTCTGGTACTGGTGATATCTCCGGATAATTGAGCATGTTTTCCTACAGCGTAGGATAATTTATAGTGTTCAAACCATTCTGGAGGTGTGACTTCGCATTTTTCAATACCATAACCACCTAAAATCCCTATTTCCAAATTTTGATTCATGATTTTATAAACAGTTTCTAAATAATGGTTATTTAGCCAATTGTCATCATCAACCATTAATAAGTATTCGTATTGAGCTTTCTTAAAACCTGCTTGACGGGCATAATTAAGCCCGGGATTTGGTTCGTTAATTATTTTAAAGTCAATTTTAACTTTACTATTTCTGATAAATTTGGTTGAAATTTGTATAGTATCATCATTGGAGTTATTATTTACCAAAATAACTTCCCAGTTAATAATATCCTGAATTTGCTGTTCTAATAAATATTTAAGCGTTTGCTCAATTCTATTAGCACTATTGAAACAACAAATAATGACACTTATGCCTTTCATGAAAGTTGATTTATCAAATTTTTACCAATAGCTACTCCTCTTTTTTCAACTAAATAATATAAGGAACTAGATATTATAGTTATTAAAAAAAATGAGATAAAAACAAATAGTAATATTTGAACAGTAAGACTGGTTGAGATTTTTTCTTTTATCTGGGAAGCAATAAATGATAAAATTGGCAAGTGTATTAAATAAATGCTGAAACTTATTTTTCCAATATAACTAGTGATTTTATTTACTAAAAGTTTAAGAGGATTGAAACTTAATGCAATGAAAATTATCGAAAATATGAAACTGAATATAATATGATTTTGAAAAAATTTTACGCTTATTCCTGCAAAAGAAAATACCATCATTCCTGCAACAATAATTAATAATGAACTATACTTCCCAATATTAGCGTTTTTTAGATGCATTATTAATTGATAAGTAACTATTCCTATACAGAAAACCGGAAATTGATTAATGAATGAAGTTTCAAAGAATTTTTTAATAAGCGTACTGTGAAAAAATATAGAACTTTGAACTATTGAGTTGCATAAATAGGTTATAATTAAACTAATTATTAGTAAAAATATAGCCTTATACAGCGAGTTAATGATTTTAAATAAAATGGGAACTAAAAGATAAAAAATAATTTCAACTGTAATAGACCATTCTACAAATAGAATGCTGTTATTGTAATTTGGTATGAAACCATTTATAAAAAAAAAATGTGAAATAAAGTCAAGAGTGGAAATGTTTGAAGAATTTTTTAAAAAGGTTAGTATAAGAATTAAATAATATACTGGTGCTATTCTAAAAAAACGCCTTAAATAAAAATTTCTATAGGGAGTACTTTCTTTTTTTGATTTCTCTCCCCAGCTATAAAAAATAGTAAAAGCACTTACAATAAAAAATAACTGTACACCCCTTTGTCCTGATCCTAAAAGTTCAAAAACATTATTTGATATACTAACACCCAAAATCTGAACACATACATAGCTAGCGTGTACAATAAGTACACCTAAAATTGCCCAACCTCTTAAGCTATCTATATAATTAAAGCGTTGCAAAGCCCAAACCCATATTAAATCCAATGGTATATTCTCCACTCTCAGAAATTTCGAAATTTTCGGATTTAAGAAAATGAATTATGTTATTTCGATCAGCTACATCATCATGTATTTCAATAGCCAAAAATCGGACTTTTGAAAATATTTTTTTTGCTAACTCTTCGTCTTCAAAAATGTGTTTTTCGCTACCCTCAATATCAATTTTCAGAATATCAATATAATCTAAATTATTATTCTCTATAATAGAAGTTAATGAAACGCCTTTTATCGCATTTAAATCTTCCGAAATAGTTTCTTCAACCTTAATTGACCACTCACGGGTATTGTTTTCTTCAATCTTAACTTTTAAGTAAGCATCATTTTTCCAAATACCGGCTAACTCAATATGTGCGTTTTGGAAATTGTTAATCTTTAAGTTTTCTTGAATGATTTTGAAATTACCATTATCTGGTTCAAACAAAAAGAAGTAAGCTGTTTTAAACCAAAATTTCAGATATAAACTTGCGAAACCAACGTTTGCACCACAGTCAATAATATTCTTTATTTCTCTTTTCCCTTTCTTCATTAGAATATTCTGAACAAAATCATGATACTCATTCTTCAAAAAAATTTGCTCAAATACTCTTGCATCACTGGATTTTCTTCTTAGTATAAATTTGGTGTTAAATGGAGTATAATTTATGATACATAAATCATTTAATTTTTCAAGTACAATACCCAAACGCAGTAATTTTTCAAAAAGAACACGAGATTCAAATATTCCAGGATGAAAACTTTCTCTATTTCTTAATTTGAGGCTTACTGAAATGATTTGAATAAATTCAGTAAAAGAAAAAAGTAGGAAAGTCTTAATTTTTATCTTAATTAGAAAAATCAAAGCTTATTTATTTGAATATTTACCCTTATTTCTGAAATTTAATTCAAATTTATACTTTTCAGAAACAAATGATCTATTATTTATAATTGTTAGTAATTTAATTATTGGATAAAAGTTCTGAAATGAAGGTTCCCTTTTTATTTTAACAGCTACTTTTGTAGATATTGTTTTGAAATGCTTTTCTATTAAATTAATCAATGCTGGAAATATATTGTATGAATTAAGATAGGTTTTTTTTTGTTGTTTGATAACTTCAATCCTTTCCTCGTAAATACCTTGTTCAATTATCTCTTCAATAGTTCTTATAGATTTCAAATAATCATTAATGTCTAATCTTATAAATGATTTTTTGTCAAAATAATTCTCCAGGTCTGGACATCCCCAATACAAAGGAAGGGTATGAGTTAGAAAACATTCTGAAATTTTTTCTGTAAAATATCCTGGTAGAAAACTATTTTCAATAGTGACTGAATATTTGTACTCTTTTAGGACTTCAAATTTGTCATCAAATGAATTAAATCCCCTACCATAAACATCTATTTTATCTTTAAAATGGCCAATCAATTTATTTACAAAGGCATATCTCTCTTTATGCCCTTTCAAAATTGTTAAATCAGAACTTAAAGCACAAAGGGTTTTTGTTTTGACAATATCTTTGTTTTCAATCAATTGATCGTATGTTTTTTTTAAATGCCAGGTATTCAGTTCATGATGGTAGATAATATTTTCATGTTTAATATCGCTTCTATTAGTAACAACGGTAAAAAATTGATCTAAAAAATCTTGTAGAAAAAATCGATCATTATGCGCTTCATCGGTTAAAAATATTAAATTTTCTTTCGGGCATTTAACCGTTTCACTTTCCTTTCCAGGGTTTAATCCTCCCCAGATCACCCAATAATCACAAACGTTACAATCATTATCGATTTCAAATTTATAATCACCAAAAACACCATTTCCATTCGGAGTTTGGCTATAAAAAAAGTCATGTTTCCAAGGAGTGGTCAGCTTAATGATTTTTTGTCTCATGGCAGATGCTATTGCTTTTGTAAAAGAACATGAAATTGATCTTGGTTCTTAGGAAAGAATATAGCTAAATCGCGTATCAATTTTTCTTTTCTACCTAACGAAACTAAATTAGAATACTGACAATCGACAACTTTGAAGCCTAAATTGGCGGAGATCTCCTTAATCCCCTTTGGGGTAAAATGCCAATAATGCTGTTTGGGTAGCCAGGCATACCAATTCTCTTTTTGAATCTTTACAATCAAGCTTTCAAAATTTGTTTGATTGAGCAAAATTAATCCACCCTTTTCTAACTGTTTGTAGATATTCTTTAATAGTTTTAAGGGCTGTTCAATATGCTCCAATACCTGTGTCATTATTACCATATCAAACTTGGTATCGATAATTATCGAATTTGGAAAAAATCCTTGTACACATTTCAGGCCTCTTTTAATAGCTCTTTTTGAAGCTGTTAAACTAGGCTCAATACAAGTTATATCATAACCTGATTTTAAAATCATTTCTGCAAGGATACCTTCACCACTACCTATTTCTAATATTTTAGATTTCTTATTGGGAAGGTGTTTTTTGATTAATTTTATATTTAAATCATAAGTCTTTTGATGTGTTTTTACCAATTCTGGATAGCCTCTTAAAGGGATTTCATGAGCTATAATCTCATTGGCATGAAAATCCATATGTTCATAATTTAATTCTACTGGAGGGGGTGAGGTAAATCCATTTTTACAATTAGAACACTTTATGATTTCATAATTTGTTTGCTTTAAAAAAGATTTAGTATTTGTAGAATTGCAAAGAGGACAAAGCATGATTTAAAATATTTAATTACTCAATTAACTTTATAAATTTAATTGGATTTCCAGCATAAATTGTCTTTTCGGGAATTTCTATATTGGATACAACAGAACCCGCTCCAATTACCGCGTTGTCATTTATTGTTACGCCTTTTAAAATAAGACAATCTGCGGCAACCCAAACATTCTTGCCAAGAATCACAGGCCTGGAATTAATAATATTACTGCTATTAAGCTCAATTGGATGAAAATCATTATCATAAATATGAGAATTTGCGCCTAATCCACTCCCCCCCCCAATTATAATTTTATTCCTAGCAATGATTGATGATCCAGAAGCTCCAAATGGTCCTTCAATAATTAATTCTGAATTTTCAGTTAAGGAGGCAAGATTTACTTTATGATTAATGCCTGCAATATTTCCGCTATTTTTTGAAATTAAAGTCACATTCTTCCCAATTCTTATAATTCCTGTAGGATGTTTCTCAATTTTAGGTAAACCAATTAAATTTACATAGCCAAGTTTAGTTTCAACGCCATAGCATCTTAAGTAATAATAGTCGAAATATTTTTTAAACAGAACGTAAATATAGCTACTCCTAAAAAGTCGCATTAATTTATTAAAAATTTTAAAAATTAATATAATTGTCTTTTCCATAAAAAGATTGGGAAGGTAACACCTGGGTGATTTGATTCATTTAATATGCCATGATATTGTGTTCTGCTTGAATCAATGCCAATAGTAAATGCTGTTACAGTGTCATAAATTTTTGTTAAAGATTTTAAAGTATGTATAGATATCAATGGGCGAATATAAAATTCTCCAACATTAAAATAATTTGCAGGTATAATACATTTTATAATATCATTTTCCCCTTTAATAAATTTATCAGAAATATTTGAGTCAACTTGTTGAGACCGAAAAACAACTTGACCTTTAGAAATAATATCAAAGCCAATCTTTACCATGTTCACTGTTTGGCTAGTTTTAGTATGAAAAGATAAATGTATTTCTTCGCTATTTAAGAAATTTATTCTTTCTATACCATCTCTGTCTGAGATGCTGATAGATTCTAAAAATACTTCTGTATTTTTTTCATTATCTACCTCATTTTTCCACTTAGCACTCCTCCCATTCAGAACCGTTTGTTCGTAAAAACTAATTATTGAATTTGTGTTGCCAGTTTTGTCAATTAAGCCATTTTTTAAAAGAATAGAATTTGAACATAATTCTCTTATTGATCCCATATTATGACTCACAAAAAGAACCGTTCTCCCTTCCCCCTTGCTCACATCGTTCATTTTACCGATACATTTCTTTTGAAATTCCGCATCACCAACGGCCAATACCTCGTCCACCACTAAAACCTCAGACTCCAAATGTGCGGCTACTGCAAAAGCCAAGCGCACATACATTCCTGAAGAATAGCGTTTTACAGGCGTATCTATATATCGTTCTACACCAGCAAAATCAACAATCTCTTCAAATTTACGGGTAATCTCTTTTTTGCGCATGCCTAAAATGGCACCATTTAAGAAAATGTTTTCACGTCCGGTCAGTTCTGGATGAAAACCAGTTCCTACTTCTAATAAGCTGGCAACTCTTCCTTTCACTCTAACTCTACCTGTAGTTGGAGAGGTGACACGGCTTAAGATTTTAAGGAGCGTACTTTTACCAGCGCCATTACGTCCAATGATTCCAACTGCATCACCTTGTTCAATCTCAAAATTTAAATCTTTGAGAGACCAAACCATATCTGATGTGCCTTTTTTTGTACGGTCATTGGTTTCTCCAATTTTCAGAAAAGGGTCTTCTTTGCCCCTCAATTTGGCCCAATAGCGTTCCAGGTCTCGGGAAATGGTACCTGTTCCTATCTCGCCCAACTGGTAAGCTTTGCTCAAATTCTCTACTTTTATAGCAATTGACATATTAACTGTAATATTAACTCAAAAATAAATAAAACTTCTCCCTCCCGATAACTATCGAGATTGGGGAGATTGGAGGCGTTTTTCGACTTTAATGGCTATGTCTATTGATAATATCATTTTTAATCCACAGGCATTAAACGTTTTACCACATGGATAAATAAGAGTTGTGTTTTTTCTTTGATTGGAATAATCCTTACCAATTAATAATTTTTATTTCTTCAATTTTCGAGAAAGTCTTATCTGCTGTAAATAAATCCGCCTTCAAAACAATAGAAGTGCCCGCTATAATTGCATCAGGTAATTTGAATTTCTTTATTTTACGAATAGAAATGATTTCCTGAAGGAGTTGATCATCGTTATGATTTAATCCAACAACGTTAACCATTGATAAAAAACTTTTGAATATTTTAAGATCAGATTCACTTATCTTTTCAAAAGACTGAAATTCTAAAATACTAATCACAGAAATATGAATTTCAGAATAATTATCTAAAATAACGGACAAATTACCCTGATTTTTAAGCAAAGATATAATTGCATTTGTATCTAAAAGGGCCTTTAATCCCATTCAGACCTAATTTTTTTTTGTTCTTCCAAGGCATCACCTTCCCAAGATAATTTCCCGACGAGGTCTGAAAGATCAATTTTATTTTTTTCTGTTTTTGCTTCAAAACGAATTTTAAAAGCATTCAAAAAAGCTTTCAGCGCTTCAATCTGTTCTTTATTTTCTGGATGAATGATCAATGTTTCCATGGTACTAAATTAATCAAATTTTGTATAAAAAAAATGATTAGACCAAGTGGGGTCTCGCGATAGCTAATTTTGAGCTTTAATGGCTAAACTCAACTAGATCATGTTGAAACTAAAACCAAAATCAGGCTTCGGCCCTTGGCCTCCCGACCCCTATCTTCCTACTTAAGCCCCCGGAATCCCGACTCTTAAACTGTATCCACAAAAGTCTTCTCAACCTTATTGAAAATAATCAGCCCAAAAAAAGTTAATCCAATGGAGACCAGCCCAGCGTAACCTAAACTGATCCAATTAAAACTTCCTTCCCCTAAAAAGCCCAATCTAAAACCTTCTATGATAGGTGTCATCGGATTGTATTCAACCACCCATGCATAGTCGGGATATTTAGAGATAGCTGTGCTTAAGGGATAAATAACAGTAGTGGCATACATCAATAGCTGTACTCCAAATGTCACCAAGAAAGCGAGGTCACGGTATTTGGTGGTCATTGCAGAGATGATCATGCCAAGGCCTAAGCCTTGTAAAGCCATCAACAACACCAAAACAGGGAAGAGGAAAATATACCAAGTCAATTGAAAAGATGCTCCAATGGCGTAATAGTAAAGCATGAAAAGGAAGAAAAGGAGCAACTGTACGCCAAAACGTACTAGGTTGCTCATTACAATGCTCAAAGGCATAATTAACCTGGGGAAATACACTTTCCCAAAGATGGAAGCGTTGTCTTTAAATACAGTAGAGGTTTTATTGAGACAATCGGCAAAATAATTCCATGCCGTAATTCCTGCCATATAAAATAGGGGCTGAGGCAGCCCATCGGTAGAAATTCCTGCCAGATTCCCGAAAACAAAAGTGAAAATAATAGTGGTGAAGAGGGGCTGTAAAAAAAACCAGAGCGGTCCTAAAATGGTTTGTTTGTAAAAGCTTACAAAATCCCTGCGGACCAATAAACCCAGTAAATCCCGATAGCGCCAAACATCCGCTAATTGCAAGTCGAAAAGGTGGTTTTGAGGTTGAATATCTAAGTCCCAAATTTCAGGTACTTCTGTACTTTCTAATCGATTTTTTTCTTGCATCTAGCTCAAAAGTATTAATTATTTTAATATAATGAAATGTCATACTGAGGGGGTAGCGACTGATGAATAACGTCTTATATGCTGGATTCCTGCCAGCCGGACAGGCAGGCATCGCTAGCGCTCTTAATGACGGTTTAGGTTACGTCATTCAGAAGGAGAGGAACGACTGATGAATCCCATGTTGTATGCGGGATCCCTCGCTTCGCTCTGGATGACGGTTAG
>JBDSHZ010000025.1:0-11712 GCA_039918235.1 Pelobium sp. | reverse complement strand
TCTTCCGCCACGTTTGGACTAGGCACCAATATCACCGGTTTATTGATTAAGCAAAGCTCTGCAATAGTTCCTGCACCTGCTCTGGAAACAATCACATCGCTCATGGCAAAAGCTAAATCCATCCGGTTTAAGAATTCATATATCCTGATGCCGGAATCCTTTGATTGATTGCCAAAGCGTTCAATGATACTTTTGTAATAATATTTTCCTGTTTGCCAAATGAGTTGAATACCTTCTTGTTTTAGCTGTTCTAAACCAGCCATCATGCTATTGTTAAGCGTTCCGGCTCCCAAACTTCCCCCAACCACTAAAATGGTTTTCTTATTCATGTCCAGCTCAAAAAATTTAGCTGCTTCTTCTTTTTTTCCTTCTACCGCAATAGAAGCTTCCCTTACTGGATTACCAGTTTTAATGAGTTTGTCTGCAGGAAAAAAAGCTTCCATCCCATCAAATGCCACACATACTTTTTTCGCCTTTTTAGCCAAATATTTATTGGTGATGCCCGCATAAGAATTTTGTTCCTGAATCAATGAAGGAATCCCCTTCATAGAGGCTGCGTACAATAAAGGCCCAGAAGCATAGCCTCCAACACCTACCACTGCATCCGGTTTAAATTCTTTGATGATACGGAGTGATTTTCTTACACTTTTAATTATTTTGATGGGCAACAGCAGGTTTTTTGTAATGTCATTCCGCTGAAAGCCTTGAATATCCAATCCTATAATAGGGTAACCTGCAGCTGGCACTTTTTCCATCTCCATCCTTCCGGTTGCACCAACAAATAAAATCTCTG
Organism: Pelobium sp.; assembly: GCA_039918235.1. Lineage (GTDB taxonomy): Bacteria > Bacteroidota > Bacteroidia > Sphingobacteriales > Sphingobacteriaceae > Pseudopedobacter. Next base: position 10,919 of record JBDSHZ010000025.1, on the reverse strand, counting down.
TTTTGGCATCTATCTTTTTCAAAGCATTGGCAATCGCAATCGCCGGGAAGATATGTCCTCCTGTTCCGCCACCACTTATGATTATTTTTTTTGCCATTTCTTTTGTCTCATCCTAAGTCCTTATCCAAGGGAGAAGGACTTTCCTATTGTGTTTGATATAATTTATAATTCTAAAATCGATTGATCAACTTTATATTCATCTCCAAATCAACTCATTTTCAAATCTTCAAATCGATTTAAGCCATTGCAGGTATTTCTCCAACAATTATTTTTTCTTCTTTATTATTTTGTTCAGCTTCTAACTTATATTCTTCCACATCTTTACTTACCGATAAAATGATCCCCAAGGCGATACTGGTAAATAGTATGGACGTTCCTCCCATGCTGATCAAAGGCAATGGAACACCCGTTACCGGAAATAAATTAACTGCTACGGCCATATTTGCCAAAGCCTGAATGGTTAGACTAAAGCCAAGCCCGGCAGCTAGCAAGGCCCCAAAAGCTTTTGGTGCCTGCGTGACAATCTTTATAATTCGATACATGAGCATTACATACAGCAGCACCACTACAAAACCACCAAACATGCCATACTCCTCAATAATAATTGCGAAAATAAAATCTGAATATGGATGTGGCAGAAAGTTCCTTTGCGTACTATTCCCTGGTCCTTTACCCATAATACCACCCGATGCAACTGCTATCTTTGCTTGATTTTGCTGATAGGTTTTATCGGAATTCTGCATTTCTGGGTGCAGATAAGCTTTTACCCTTGAGATGTAAACCCCTCTTCTTGGCCCTAATAAAATAACCACCAGTAATAGGATCATCAATCCACCACCTACAATACTGATCTGTTTAAAACTTACCCTTCCAATTAGCATCAACAAAACACCAACGCCAGCAAGCATCATTGCTGTAGAAAGATTTGCATAAGCAATCAGCATAAAAATACTTCCCATTGGCAATAAAAGCCAAATAACGGTGCTCTTAAAGTCTTTGATATTGGTTTGCTGCCTGGTAAGTGTTCTTGCCAGATAGGTAATCAAAGCTAATTTGGCCAAATCGGAAGTTTGAAAAGTTAAACCTGTACCCGGAATGGCAATCCACCTGCTGGCATCATTGACGTGACTACCAAAAACCAAAGTATAGATCAACAGCGGGATGGTGATCACCATCAAAACTTTGGAAATACCTGCGTAGTAGCGATAATCCAGCAAATGCGCAAAATAAATCAATACAAAACCCAAGACAATAAATAGCAGATGTTTAAACATCAACGATTCTGACCCTACTCCTCTTTTATAAGCCAATGTTCCTGTTGCACTGTAAACTGCCAGCACAGAAATCATGGACAATAAAATAATAATCAGCCATATCCAGCGGTCACCTTTTGTTTGGTTAAGTATTGCTTTTATCATATTATAATTCCTTTACGGCTGCTTTAAACTGATCTCCTCTATCCTCGTAATTCTTAAATAAATCAAAACTTGCACAAGCAGGAGACAACAATACCGTACTTCCCTTTTTTGCCAAGTGGTAAGCAATTTCTACGGCCTCACGGGCAGAAAAAGTGTTCACCATTATCTCTACCTCGTCTTCAAAAGCGCTATGTAAAGCTTTATTGTCTTTTCCTAAACAGATAATTGCTTTTACTTTCTGCCTCACTAAATCCTTTAACATTTCGTAATCATTGCCCTTATCTACTCCTCCCATAATCAAAACCACATCAGTATTCATGCTTTCTAACGCATACCAAGTAGAATTTACATTGGTTGCCTTTGAATCATTGACGAAACTAATTCCAGAAATATTGGCCACAAACTCTAAACGGTGCTCAATATTCTTGAAATTGCTCATGCTTTCACGCACTGTCTCACTCCTTATTTCTAGTATTCTAGCCACAATTCCCGAAGCCATAGAGTTGTAAACATTGTGCTTACCCTGTAAAGCAAGGTCTTTAATGGTCATTTCAAACTGATCGGTGTTGGTGAGGTTAATCATTAATTTATCTGAGTTTAAGTATGCTCCGTTTTTGATCTCGTGTTCAATTGAAAAAGGATGTTTCTGGCTTTTGATGGATGCAGTCTCCATAAAGCTGCTGATCTCCTGATCATCATCACAATAAATGAAATGATCACTTTGCGTCTGATTTTGAACAATTCTGAATTTAGATTTGATATAATTCGCCATCTGGTAATCGTACCTGTCTAAATGATCTGGTGTGATGTTTAAGAGTACCGCGATGTCCGCTTTAAAAGCGTACATGTTATCCAGCATAAAGCTGCTGATTTCCAAAACATAATAATCATGGTTAGCCAAAGCCACCTGTCTTGCAAAACTTTTTCCGATGTTACCTGCCAACCCAACATTTAAACCTGCTTTTTCCATGATGTGATAAGTAAGCATGGTAGTAGTAGACTTCCCATTAGAGCCGGTAATACAGATCATTTTTGCCTGGCTATATCTCCCTGCAAATTCAATTTCTGAAATAATAGAAGTTCCCTGATCTCTTAATTTCCTGATGATGCCCGCTTTATCTGGAATGCCTGGACTTTTTACTACTTCATCTGCATTTAAAATCAGTTCTTCTGTATGTTGTTCCGCTTCAAAAGGAATGTTCAGTGCTAATAATTCTTGTTGATAAGCTTCTTTTATAGTCCCGAAATCAGAGATAAAAACATCAAAGCCCTGTTGTTGTGCTAAAATTGCCGCTCCTACGCCACTTTCTCCCGCTCCTAAAATCACTAGTCTTTTCATCTATCTTAATTTTAGGGTTACAATGGTGATAATGGCCAATAATATTCCTATGATCCAAAACCTGGTTACAATTTTAGATTCGTGGTATCCTTTTTTCTGAAAATGGTGGTGCAAAGGCGACATCAGGAAAATCCGCCGACCTTGACCAAATCTTTTTCGGGTATATTTAAACCACGAAACCTGTAAAATCACTGAAAGGTTTTCGATTAAAAACACGCCACACAGAATAGGAATCAACAATTCTTTACGAATCATGATGGCAAATACTGCGATGATTCCTCCAATGGTTAAACTTCCTGTATCGCCCATAAATACCTGAGCCGGATATGCGTTATACCAAAGAAAACCGATACAAGCGCCAACAAATGCCGCTGCAAAAATTACAAGCTCGCCAGAATTAGGGATGTAAATAATTTTCAGATAATCTGCAATGATCGTATTACCAGAAACATAAGCCAGCAGTGCCAAAGTAATTCCGATAATAGCAGAAGTTCCAGTTGCTAGTCCGTCAATGCCGTCTGTAATATTTGCTCCATTAGATACTGCAGTAATAATTACTATCACGAAAAGAAGAAATACCACCAAGGCATATTTTTCATAATCTTCTCCCAAGAACTTTAATACCTTGGCATAATCAAATTCATTGTTTTTATAAAATGGAATGTTTGTTTTGGTTGATTTCACATCCTTGGCATAATATACACCAGTCGTTTTCTCTACCCTGATCAACTTTTCTCCATTTTCATTGATAATTTCCTCCTTTATCCCACCGGGTACTTTCTGAACTTTTACTGATGCCGGCGCTTCTGCTACGGTTTGTCTGATAAGGATATCAGGATGAAAAAACATAGTCCAGCCAATGATTAATGATAAACCTACTTGCCCTAAAATCTTAAACCTGCCTGCTAAACCTTCTTTATTCTTTTTAAATACCTTAATATAATCATCTAAAAAGCCTATTGCACCCATCCAAACAGTGGTCACAATCATTAGAATGATATAGATATTATCCAATCTTGCAAAGAGTAAGGTAGGAATCAGCACTCCTGTAATGATGATTAAACCACCCATTGTTGGAGTACCTTGTTTCTGATTTTGCCCTTCTAAACCTAAATTTCTTACCGTTTCTCCAACCTGCTTATACCTTAAATATTTAATTAAACTGTTCCCATAAACTGTAGTGATGATTAATGATAAAATCATCGCCATTGCTGCCCTGAAAGAGATAAATTGAAATAAGCCCGCTCCGAGGAAATCGAAATGCTTATCTAAATAATTAAAGAGATAGTAGAACATTTGCTATGCTTATTAATTTATCAGTCGGGTGAAACAATCATTTAATATTTGCTTATCGTCAAAGTCGGTTCTCACTCCTTTGATTTCTTGATATTTTTCATGCCCTTTACCGGCTAGTAAAATAATATCACCTGGTTTTGCCAAATGGCAAGCGGTTTTAATGGCTTCTCTACGATCGGTAATTGAAATCACTTTTCTTTGGTTAACCGGCGAAACTCCTTCTTCCATATCTTTTATGATTTGTGCAGGATCTTCAGACCTTGGATTATCAGAAGTCAGAATCACTTTATCGCTCCAATCACAGGCCGACTTAGCCATCATAGGACGTTTGGTTTTATCTCTATCACCACCACAACCAATGATGGTAATTACTTGCTCTGTTTTAGACCGGATGTTGTCAATAGTGCTCAAAACATTTTCTAAAGCATCCGGCGTATGCGCATAATCAACAATTCCAATTACTTTGTTTGGAGAAATGATATAATCAAACCTGCCTTCAGCACCACTTAACTTGCTCAATACTGTTAAAACTTTAATCTTATCCTGATCTAACAATAAAGCCGCACCGTAAACGGCTAAAAGATTAGAAGCATTAAAGCTTCCTACCAGTTTAAAAAACACATCTTCCCCATCTAAATCCAGGTGCAAACCTGAGAATTGGTTTTCAATAATCTTTGCTTTAAAATCAGTTAAAGACTTTAAACCATAGGTTTTTTGGTGTGCTTTGGTATTCTGCAACATCACCATTCCGTTTTTGTCATCAGCATTGGTTAGGGCAAAAGAAGATCGACTTAAGCCATCAAAAAAACCTTTTTTAGCCTTAATGTAATTATCAAAAGTGTGGTGGAAGTCTAAATGGTCATGAGTGATATTGGTAAAAATACCGCCACTAAAACTCAACCCTTCAATTCTATATTGAGCAACCGCATGTGAGCTCACCTCCATAAAACAATAATCACAGCCCAAAAACACCATATCCACTAAAAGGATATTGAGTGCGATGGGATCAGGAGTGGTATGCGTTGATGGAATAATTTTACCATTGATCACATTTTCAACCGTAGAAATCAAACCACATTTATAACCTAATTCTCTAAAAAGCTTATAAAGCAGTGTGGCAACCGTGGTTTTACCATTGGTGCCTGTGATGCCTATTAACTTTAATTTCTTTGAAGGATGCTGATAAAAATTAGCACTAATAATTCCTAATGCTTGCGCCGAATTTTTCACCTTTATATAAGTGATATCATCTTCAAATTTCTCTGGCAGTTCTTCAGCAACAATCACTTGAGCACCATCCTCAATTGCCTTTGCAATAAATGCATGACCGTCTGAAAGTGTGCCTTTTATGGCTATAAATAAGGTTTGGGGAATTACTTTACGGGAATCAAAAGCAATTGCAGCCACTTCTACTTCTGTAGAACCTACCACTTGCTCTAACGCAACTCCGTAAAGTATATCCTTTAATATAGCCATTATTGTAATTCGATCAATATTCTAGTTCCTTTATATATTGGGGTTCCTGCTGCCAAAGACTGATTTTTAACTTCTCCTTGCCCCATCACTACTGGTTTTAAACCCGAGTTCCCCAACACAAAAAGTGCATCCTTTAAACCCATACCGGTTACATCAGGAACAGTTCCTTTGTTCAATTTCACTTCTTTATAAGCAATTCCATTATTGGTATCTAATTGGTTTTCGTTTACCGAAGCAAACAATGCTTTGATGCCGAAAGCGCTATAAACTTTCTGCGCAGATTTTTTGTAGTCGTCTTTCACTTCTGGCATTTTGGTATTGCCTACTAGTTGAGGCAAAACAGGGTTACCTTCCATTTCTAAGTCACTTCCGTAAATCACATCTGATATTTCCCTGAAAACCGGACCAGCAACTGACGCTGCATAGTAAGAACCTTTAGTTGGATTCTGTACCACTACTATCATGGAGTATTTTGGATTGTCAGCTGGGAAATAGCCACAAAATGAAGCCTGGTATTTCTTCTTTCCTTTATAACCATTTGATCCATCAGCAACTTGCGCAGTTCCAGTTTTTCCAGCAATTTTATAAAGCGGATTATTGATGGTGCTTGCTGTTCCTTCTTTTACTACGCCTTCTAACATTTCTTTCAACAAACCCAAAGTTCTGTCAGAGCAAATTTTTTCTTTAACCGTTCTGGCTTTAAATAATTCTACGGTGTTGCCCAATCTTCTGATTTCATGAACAAACAATGGACTGATCATTTTGCCATTGTTAGCCACTGCATTATATAGCGTAAGAATTTGTATCGGAGTGATTTGCAATTCATATCCGTAAGCCATCTGCGGAAGCGTTAGACCACTCCATGATTTACTTTTTGGTGTTTTAATCAAAGGTTTTCCTTCTCCGGCAATCTGTAAGCCTAACTTTTCATTTAAGTGCAAAGCATGAAGTTTGCTGGTAAAAGCAGCTGGATTATCTTTATAAAACTTATAAATCTGTTTTACAATACCTACGTTTGAAGATTTTTCAAAAGCCACTTTCATGGGAATCACGCCTTCATCCTCGTGGTCTTTGATCGTGTGGTTATACAACTTATATCTGCCGTGTTCTGTGTCAACAATATCATTTAAACCAAATTTCCCATCTTCAATGGCTACTAAATAAGAAGCCAATTTAAAGGTGGAACCAGGTTCGGCACTTTGAGCAATGGCATAATTGAATATCTCTTTATATTCTCCGTCGCCTACTTTACTGTAATTTGCAATAGCTTTAATTTCTCCAGTTTTAACTTCCATCACCATCACACACCCAAAGTCTGCAGCAGATTTGATCAATTGCTTTTTCAGCGCATTTTGTGCCAAATCTTGCATATTTACGTCAATGGTAGAAATGATATCCGCTCCATCTTTAGGTGCGATTTCTGCATCTTCATTTACCGGCATCCAAACACCACCTGCAATTCTTTGCACTAATCTTTTACCGCTTTCTCCATTGATATAATCTCCATAAGCTCCTTCTAACCCTACAGCCGCGTTTGAATTGGCATTATAATACCCGATGGTACGGGAAGCTAAATCTCTAAAAGGAAGAATTCTTTTGTTTTGCTGTACCGCTATCATCCCGCCTTTATATCTCCCCATATTAAAAATAGGGAATTTCTTCATCGCCTTTAAGTCTTGATAGCTGATGTTTCTTTTCAATAAAAAATAACGATCGCCATCTTTTCTGGCATCTCTTAATAGCCTAGAATACTCTCTTTCCGATTTATCGTTAAAATGGTGCGCCAACTCATAGGCTAATGAATCTACCTTTCCATAAAAAACATTGTCTTCCTCAATTCCTCCGGCTTTTAAATCCATTCTAATGTCGTACTCAGGAACAGATGTAGCCAAAAGGCTGCCGTCAATTGAATAAATGTTTCCTCTAGAAGCTTCCACTTCTGCGTATTTAGTGCTTAAGCTATCTGCCATTGCTCTAAATTTATCGCCTTGAAAAACCTGAACATTCACCATCTTCACCAATACTGCTACCGCAAAAAGAATAATCAGCCCAAAGGCCGCATAAACACGAAGAAGAATATTGGTTCTGATATTCATTTTTTAATCTGCTTTTATTTTAATGGGTGGTTTTATCGGCACTTTTAATCCTAATAAAGTATCCACTCTTCTGATCACTTCAGTCTCTTTACTTTTAAACATTAAGTCTGCTTTCAAGGTCTTGAAATCCCATCCAAGCTCCTTTACTTCTTTGCCCAGCCCATCAATCTTTCTAATGTTATTTTCTGCCGTATGACGGTTTCCTATGTAAATCATTCCCAAAAAAGCTACAAAAAGAATGAAAGGCAAAGCTTCCGTTGCGGCCTCTTTAGACATCGGGTTTTTACCAAAAAACTGAGGCATAAAAGGTTTTGAAGAAATCGGTTTTTCTTTTAATACCGGTTCTTTTACCTCCTGGCTCTCTTCTATTTCTGATCTCAGCCTGTTGCTCATCTTTTTATTGCAATTCTTAGCCTTGCGCTTCTTGCCCTATTATTTAATTTAATTTCCTCTTCTGATGCCGTAATGGATTTCTTTACTGCTAAATCAAAAGGCTTGATCTCGTTTCCGAAAAAATCCTTTTCTACCATTCCTGAAAATTTTCCTTTCGCCATGAAATTTTTCACCAAACGGTCTTCTAAAGAATGGTAAGACATCACCACCAATCTTCCGCCCACTGCCAAAACTTCTATCGTTTGCGCTAAAAATTCCTTCAGTGCTTCCATTTCTTGGTTTACTTCTATTCTTAAAGCCTGAAAAACCTGTGCTAAATATTTATTTTCTTTTCCGCGAGGAATCAACTTAATAATCACCAATTTTAAATCGGCAATGGTTTCAATGGGCTTAGCTAAACGGGCAGTTACAATGGTTTTGGCTAAAGATTTTGCATTTTGGATTTCTCCGTAAATGCCGAAAATCTTATGTAAGTCTTCCTCAGCATATTCATTCACCACTTGTTTAGCGGTAAGCGCTCCGTTCTGATCCATCCTCATATCCAAATCCGCATCAAAACGGATGGAAAAGCCTCTTTCTGGCACATCAAACTGATGCGAAGAAACCCCTAGATCTGCCAAAATTCCATCTACCGGAATGTGGTCATGCATTCTTAAATTATTTTTGAGATACCTGAAGTTTTGATCGATAAATAAAAAACGGTCATCCTCTAAAGTATTCTGCTTTGCATCGTCATCCTGATCAAAAGCGATCAACATTCCTTCTTCACCCAATTGCTTGATGATTTCTTTGGAATGTCCGCCTCCTCCAAAAGTCACATCAACATATTTGCCATCAGGTTTAATTGCTAAACCATCCAAACATTCCTGCAACATTACCGGTTGGTGGTATTCAGACATCTTTCCTCCTCCCTAAACTCCCCATCACTTCTTCAGCTAGATTGGCGAAGTTTTCAGGCTCATCGTCCAATTGCGCATCATAAGTATCTTTTGCCCAAACTTCAATTTTATCAAACTGGCAAGAAAGCACCACTTCGGTACCTATTCCAGCATATTCTAATAATGACTTTGGCAATAAAATTCTACCCGAAGCATCTAAAGACAATTCTGTTGCACCACGAGTGAAATAACGGATGAATTCTCTGGTTTTCTTTTCAAAGGAATTGAGTTGCGTAAGTTCTGCGGTAATCTTATCCCATTCTGCTTTGGCATAAATGGTCAAATGTTTTTCAAAACCGCGGTGAATTACCAAACCTTCTGCATCAACTGCGGGCAATTGCTTTTTTAGACCGGAAGGAACCGATAAGCGGCCTTTCGCGTCTAATTTGCAATCAAACTCTCCAATCAGTTGAGACATATATAGTTTTTAAAAATTTGGTTAGGTAAAATTAAGTATTGTTACCACTTTTTCCCACTTTACCCCACAAAAAGTTTTCAACAGTCTAAAATCATGCCTGATATCAATCTAAAGAGGTTTACAATTAAAATACATAGCCCTAAAGACTTGAAAAACTAAAAAAATTGCGACATAATCAACTGAATAACAAAGCTTTTATTAGAATGAAGAATGAAGTGGGAGCTTATTTTTTGAGGAGGAGAGGAAACAAATATTGAAATATGGAAAAGAATATTTGGCTGTCTGTTACTACTTATCAGGATTTACTTGCAGTAAACATTCCTTATTTAAGCTTAGAAAGCTAAGATTTTGATGAATACCTTTATTTTATCTATAACCAAAGAACTTCAGCAAAATGTCATCCTACTAAATTAAAAGATTTTAAATAATCATAACAAACATTGCTATAATGATTCCATTATCATGTAAGATCATATTAAAACATGATTACCATCACTTTTAATCCCCAGCTAAATCAGGAGATTTGAGAGGTAAAATCACTGATATGAAAACGATACTTCTCGCTACTGATTTCTCTAAAAACGCTACACACGCCGCTCAATATGGATATGAATTAGCCCGGCATTTAAATTCGAAAGTATTGCTATGCACTGCCTTCACCATTCCTATAGTTGCTCCCCAAACTGGAATGGAAGTATTGACGGTAGAAAAACAGGAAGCGATAACTGACGATTCTGAATTGAATTTAAAAAAATTAAAGAATGATTTAGAGCGTGGCTCATATATACACAGCTATCAGCCTAAAATGGAATGTTTGAGTAAGATTGGCGCACTGAATGAGGTAATAAGTAGCATACATGACCAGCAAAAAATAGATTTGGTGGTGATGGGGACTCACAAAGGAGGAACGTTTAGCAGATTGCTTTTAGGTGATCATTCTAGAGATCTCATCAACCAAGGAATAACACCGGTATTGTTAGTCCCTCAAGGAAAAACTGTAAAGGACATAAAAAAAATAGCCTTCACCACAGAATTAAAACACCTTGAAAAGGATTTGGATGCCATCTATCAACTCGTCCGTTTAGCCCGGCCATTGCATGCCGAGATACTTTTGGTTCATATACAAAAAGAAGACGAGGAGTTGCCTGAGAATGAAAAAGCTTTAGCAACATTCACAACAGAATTGTCCAACAAATCAAATTATCCACTTATATATTATAGAATATTGAAGATTAAATCTGTAGACGAGGGATTAAACTGGTTATGTACAAATGGCCAAGTGGATATGCTGGTAATGGTGCATGGAAAACACCATCTTTTATCCAAACTTTTAAATAAAAGTCATACCCTAAAAATGGCCAATCACACTCAAGTTCCATTACTTGTTTTTCCAGCTTAACAACCATTTTATTAATGATCATACACTTTTAAACACTCTGTTTTTTCATGATAGACATCACTTATATTTCAGCAGAAGAAGCCTTAAAAATTGTACAACCAGGGCAAAGGGTTTTTATTCATGGCAGTGCCGCTACGCCAATTTGT
>JBDSHZ010000024.1:0-3099 GCA_039918235.1 Pelobium sp. | reverse complement strand
TATCTTAAAATCTTAAGTCAATTTTAAATCCTTATCTATAAGATAATCCTAGTCTTTATTCTGGTATCTTAAAATCTTAAGTCAATTTTAAATCCTTATCTATAAGATAATCCTAGTCTTTATTCTTGTGTCTTAAAATCTTAAGTCTATTTACAGCATTCCCCCACAAACACTCAGCACCTGTCCGGTTACATAAGCGCTCATATCTGAAGCTAGGAACACACAAACATTCGCCACATCATCCACCTCACCGGCTCTTTTAAGCGGGATGTCTTTTTCCCAGCCTTCAACCACTTTTGGGTCTAAAACTTCCGTCATTTCTGTACGTATAAAACCCGGAGCCACCACATTGCTGCGGATATTTCTAGATCCCAATTCCTTCGCTACCGATTTGGTAAAACCTATAATTCCAGCCTTAGAAGCCGCATAATTAGCCTGACCAGCATTTCCCTGCACCCCAACAATAGAACTCATATTTATAAACACACCCTTACGGTTTTTCATCATAATTTTTGAAGCTGCTTTGGTGGTGTTAAATACCGATTTCAAGTTCACCTCAATCACATCATCAAAATTCTCCTCGCTCATCCTCATCAGCAAACCGTCTTTCGTGATGCCGGCATTATTCACTACAATATCCAATGTGCCAAAATCAGCAACTATATCGGCAATCAATTGCTCCGCCTCTGCAAATTTGGAAGCATCAGAACGGTAACCCTTTATCTGAGTTCCAAAAACTTTCAACTCTTCTTCCAATGCCTGTCCTTTTTCTACCGATGATAAATAAGTGAAAGCCACATTTGCACCATGTTCAGCAAATTTCTCTGCTATTTTACGTCCTATTCCTTTAGATGCCCCAGTAATTAAGGCGGTTTTTCCTGCTAATAATTTCATGCTTGTTCCTTTGATTATAGCTGCCAAAATAGGGAATTTTTATTTCGAATAGATCCATTTTTTGAAAAAGTAAAGGCAGGAATGCTTGGGGAGGGATAGTCATCTGATAACCTAGCTGTTTGAGATGTTAGCAAATCACATCTCGAACCATAAATAAAAAACCTGCCGGACAGGCAGGGATTTACAATCCGCACAAACCTAATTGCAAGAGCCTTCATTAAAAAGAAAAAATTCTGTAAATTCAACTAAAATTTAAACCATGTCAACAGCAGAATTAAGAAATCAGATCATCCACAAACTCAATACGATTGAGGATGAAGCCATGCTTTCAGATATTTATAAATTGATAGAGATGGAGTCGGAAATAGAAACCGTTTATCAACTTTCTATTGAGGAAAAAGAAGCGGTAGAAATGGCTTTTCAAGATATTGATGAAGGTAAAGCGTATTCTTCTTTGGCAGCGGATGCCTTATTAAAGAAATGGTTAAAGAAATAATTTGGTCTGAAAGTGCCATTCTTTCCCCAGCAGGTTCTCTCATAGAACATCCCATAAATTGCGCAAAGTCCTAAAATAAAATCTAACCTTTATTCTCTTTCCTAATCCGCTGTATATGTTTTCGCAAAACACCTTTATTTCAAAATTTCTGAGAATGAATAATTCTGTTGCCACTAATACACGAATAACCACTAATTCAAATTCGGGCAATTCGAGGAATTAGTGGCTAAAATAAATTTTAGACCTATCTAATTCCAAAGAGACTCAAAAATCCCTCATCAATCCAAAAATAAATTTGCGAAACCGAATAGTTGCGCATATATTTGCAACCAAACGGTTTCCTAAATAAGATAAAGCAAAGATGAGAAGAGATATTTTTCAGGCCATCGCCGACCCTACCAGACGGGCAATTATCACCTTAATTGCCCTTCAGTCCATGACACCCAATGCCATTGCAGAAAATTTCAACACTACCCGGCAATCGGTTTCTAAACACCTCCGCATCCTCACCGAATGTGAATTGGTGAAACAAGAACAGCACGGCAGGGAAATTTACTATTCCCTTCAAATTGAAAAAATGAAAGAAATGGACAAATGGTTAGCACAATTCAGAGAGATTTGGGAAACTAGATTTAATCAGCTCGACAATGTACTGGCAAACCTATCTGCTGAAAATCAGGACAATAAAAACAAGAAAGTATAAAAAGAAATTATAAATATAAACCCTAAAGACATGAACAACTTACTATTTGATTTTACCGTTGACAAAAGCGCAAAAGCGGTATTCATTACAAAAGAATTTGCAGCCGAACTTTCACTGGTTTGGGATGCGTTCACCAAAAAGGAGATTTTAGACCAATGATGGGCACCAAAACCTTGGGAATCGAGATCAAAAGTGATGGATTTTGAAGAAGGTGGAAAAAGATTTTACGCCATGGTAAGTCCAGAAGGTGATGAGCATTGGTCGCTACAGCAATATACCTCCATCACACCAAAAAGCAATTTCAAAATGTTGAATGCTTTTGCAGATAAAGATGGAAATCCTGATTTGCCTGGCTCTAATTGGGATTTCAATTTCAGTGAAGAAAACGGAATTACAAAAGTGAATATCATCATCACCAATGAATCTTTGGAACGCATGGAGAAAATGATTGAAATGGGTTTCCAAGGAGGATTTACCATGACCTTAAACTATTTGGATACACTGTTGGCAGATTTTTCAGGGAAATAATTTTAAGAAAATTATAGTTTAAATCGATAGCGGTACAGACAGTACAGTACGCCCCAATAACTAGTTTTAATTACCTTAGTGCTTCCTAATCTGTTTAGGGATTTATAAACCATCATTTATTAAAAAACACATCACGTGAATAAGATTTTTCGACTATTAATTTGTGTAATTGCATTTTCTTCTTGTGGATTTGCTCAGAAAAGTAACAGTGATTTATTTCCAGACGGCACTAAAATCCCCGATTGGTTTACCAATGTAACCAAAGTTGAACTAAAAGATTTAGGCAAACAATATATCCTAACAGATTTTGGAGTGCTGAACGATAGTACCATTATCCAAACCGCAAAAATTCAGAAAGTTATTGATCAAGCCGCAAAAAATGGCGGTGGGGTCATCGTCATCCCGAAAGGGACTTATTTAAGCGGTGCTTTGTTTTTTAAACCAAAAACGCATTTACATGTTGTGGAGGGTGGTGTAT
>JBDSHZ010000023.1:0-5008 GCA_039918235.1 Pelobium sp. | reverse complement strand
CTAAAAACATTGCTCTTTCCTCATAATCTTCCAATTCAGCAATTTCTGATTCTATCTTGGCAGAAATGATTAGGACTTCAGCATTTTCACCTTTTACTGCATCTTTAACAAGATCAACATATTTATTGCCTGTATTAACAGCAGCTTCATCAACATTACATACGTATAAAACAGGCTTTATAGTGAGCAGGCTCAAATCTTCAATAAATTCAAAATCATCCTCAGAAATAGGAGCAGTACGGGCTGATTTGCCAGTCTCTAAATGATTTTTTATGACTGATAAAACCTCAAAAGTTCTTTTGGCATCCTTGTCTCCACCGGTTTTAGCCATTTTCTCTACCTTTTGAATTCTTTTTGATACCGTATCTAAATCTTTCAATTGTAGTTCCGTATCAATAATTTCCTTGTCTCTAATTGGATCAACAGAACCATCCACATGGATCACGTTATCATCTTCAAAACACCTTAAAACGTGGATAATTGCATTGGTAGACCTGATGTTTCCCAAAAACTGGTTACCCAATCCTTCTCCTTTTGAAGCACCTTTTACCAAACCTGCAATGTCAACAATCTCTATGGTGTTTGGCACAATACGCTGAGGTTTTACCAGTTCAGTTAGTTTAGTAAGACGGTCATCCGGAACGGTAATTACGCCAATATTTGGTTCTATTGTACAGAACGGAAAGTTTGCCGCCTGCGCTTTCGCATTAGATAAACAATTGAACAGGGTAGATTTTCCAACATTAGGTAATCCAACAATTCCACACTGTAATGCCATATTTTATTTTGATTTGATGATTTGAAAATTCACTACTCACTACTCACTACTCACTACTCTTTCAGGGCGCAAAGATAACAGTTTAAGCGTATAAATCTCATTGAATTGGAACCATAATATTTCATCTAAGGGAGATTTTATTTACCTTGTAGAAAATAACTCAACACCTATGGAAAATAATGATGAAATAGTAATAGAACAGCCTTCTGGCGAACCAAAATTAATTATTGATACCACCATTAAAAATTTGCTGATGGAAGTTGCTAAATGGGGTAAATTTATCAGTATTGTAGGTTTTGTGTTTTGTGGAATAATTGGATTGATAGCCTTAGTAATTATATTTGCTGGTGGCGCTATGTTTTCTAAATTAAGCCCAATTGGGGCTAGGTTGGGTGGAGGATTTACAGAAATAATAGGTGTAATTTATTTAGTTTTTGCCTTAATTTATTATTTTCCTTCAAAATACCTTTATGATTTTTCGGCGTATGTAAAACAAGCTATTTTAATAGATGATCAGGAATCATTAAACTACGCGTTTTCAAGAATGAAGTCGCTATTTCGTTTTTGGGGAATTTTATTAATTGTGATGCTTTCCATTTATGCTTTAATGATTGTTTTTGGAATTATGACATTAATCCTTGCAGCCACTATTTAAATAATTCCATAAAGAGAACCACCTTTTTTACCCAAAAGATCAACTCTTTTTTCCACTTCCGCATCTAAAATAAGTGGTGGTGCATGGTGAGGTTTAATGCGGGCATCAATGATTAATGGTCCATTACAGCCCCAATGTTTGTGGGCTGTAAAGCTGTTAATGCCATAAATATCATGTGAAGGATTGCTTCTGGTAAAAGTTACCCATACAAAGTTGTTTATGTTTTGGGCAACAAATCCCGCGTCATCACAAAGAATAATCAAAGGTAAACTACTCAATTCCTCATTCTTAAGATGGTTTTGCAAGATTTCTATGTCCTTAAAGGTAATGTTTTCATCTATAAATTTAGGTGCTGCTACAGCTAAAACACCAGGCATCACCATTTTATAATTTTGAAAAATTGTTGGTAATGAAAAATGATTGGGTAGTTCTTTAAATAGAGTTCTTTTAATTTCTCCGGCAACAGTAATGGCTACTTTAGAGCCCGAGTTAAGATCAGATCCGCTATAATCTAAGGTATCAATGGTGGTTTTGGTATGAAAATGTAAATCTCTGGTGAGGTCAACCCGTTGCAAAATATGTTGCATAAAATCAAAAACATTATGGATGTCTAAATTCGGCTGATCCTCTTTTGCGCAGATGAAAAGATATTTTGCTAAACTCAATTGATTTTTGCCTAAAATATGATTCGCAATGGTGATGATTTCCTGTGGTTTTCTTTCCTTTAAATAAGGAGTGTACCTTTCACTGCCAATGGCAAATAGCAAAGGATGCACCCCTGCGGCATCTACCGCGTTTACGGCATGCAAACCAGGAATTTCTTTCGGAATAGCAGCACCTGTAATTTCATGAATCAGCTCTCCAAAACTGGTGTCTTCCTGTGGTGGGCGACCAACTACGGTAAAACTCCAGATAGGATCTTTTTTATGATAAACGTTATGAACTTTTAATAATGGAAATGGATGCTTTAAACTATAGTATCCTAAATGATCTCCAAAAGGTCCTTCTGGTTTGTTTTGCATGGGTTCCACAGTTCCTGTAATTACAAAATCAGCATCAGCAGAAATGCAAAAACCTTCTTGATCATAAAAGTACCTGAACCTTCTATTTCCCAAAGCTCCGGCAAAAGTCGTCTCTGATAAACCTTCAGGCAAAGGCATTACGGCAGCTAAGGGGTGGGAAGGTGGGCCGCCAACAAATATGCTCACCTTTAAGGGTTCACCTTTTGCATTGGCTTTGGTTTGGTGAACGCCAATACCTCTATGTAATTGATAATGCAAACCAATCTCTTCATTTAACACATAATCATTTCCACTTAACTGAATGCGGTACATGCCCAAGTTTGCATTCATGATTCCGGGCTGTTCAATGTCTTCTGTATAAACCTGGGGCATGGTCACAAAAGCACCACCATCCATTGGCCAGTTTACAATTCCCGGAATATCTGTGATTTTACATTTTGAAAAACTGATAGGTGCACTATTCCCCCTAACTTTCATGGGTAATGCAGCAATTGCAGTTAAGGATACGCCAAGGTATTTAAAAGGGTTTTTAATTCCTTTTAAAGGATCATTTTTTAATGATACTAGCGTTTTGATATTCTCCAGTGTGTCTCTGAACATAAATTTACTACGTTCAATCGTTCCAAATAAATTGGATACAGCTGGGAATTTACTTCCTTTGATATTCTCAAATAATAAAGCAGGGCCTTGTTTCTCATACACGCTAAGGTGTATGGCCGCCATTTCTAAATGAGGATCAACTTCCTCTTTTATTCTTATTAAATGTCCGTTTTTTTCAAGGTCACTTATGCAATCACCTAAACTTTTATAACCCATTACATTGCAAATATCAGATTCTTAAAATTGTTTCTTATATATTTATAATTATTTTACAGAACGTTCTTCTATGCAGCTTAAAGATGCCCCTCAAAAACCATCAGAAAAGAAAAGATATTTAGAATTAGATGTTTTAAGAGGCTTAGCTGCTATTTCTGTAGTTTTATTCCATTATACCTACGGTTATTATTATGTTGATAAAAGTAATCTGGCTAATCCTTCTGGCTTTCTTTTTACTTATGGAAGAATGGGCGTTCAGTTATTTTTCATGATTAGTGGTTTTGTGATATTAATGACATTGTACAAAGCCAAAAATTTAAGAGAATTTATCATATCTCGGTTTTCCCGACTCTATCCAACTTATTGGGCATGCATCATATTGGCAGTTTTATTTTATTACATCTTAAATGTACCTTTTCAAAAGGACATGTATTCATGGGGTCAGATTGTTATTAATTTCACAATGATACAAAAGCTGTTTAAAGTTAAAGATTTAGATGGCGCATATTGGACATTATTTATAGAGTTGGTCTTTTACTTTTGGATGGGTTTTATTTATAAAGTAAATCAGTTAAAAAATATTTTTTGGATTGCTATTTTTTGGAATGTGTTGGCGATACTTTTTGCAGTGATTGCCATACCAATGGGTCAATATTTTGAATTATTATTAATTCTAAAATTTGCGCCATTTTTCATTGGTGGAATAGGGTTCTTTTTACTCTTGAAAAATAAAGACAGCTTAAAAATTCACTTCTTAATTCTTTTCAGTTTTTCAACATCAATTTTGCTTGTAATTAAAAATCCTTTGGGTTTTGATATTAATGAAGCTATAATTATAGGTGTTTTATTTTCAGTAATGTATCTTTTTGTATATGAAAAATTGTTGTTTATGGTGTGGAAGCCTTTGTTGTTTTTGGGTGGAATTTCATACCCTTTATATTTAATTCACGAGAATATTGGTTTTGGAATCATTTATTGGTTGAGCAGAAGCTTAAATCAAATCAGTTATATCTTAATAACTATAATTTTAATTGGATTTATTGCATTTCTTATTTCTAAGTATATAGAAAAGCCTAGTCAAAAACTATTAAGAGATTATTTTAGAAAGCGATAATTAAATTACTGTGGTAACAAAAAAGCCATTGCTTTTGAGCAATGGCTTTGATGACTTTAAATGTGATCTATATTAAGAGACCTGCTTAAGCAAGTTTAACATTCACTGCATTTAATCCTTTTTTTCCATCTTGAAGATCGAAAGTTACTTCGTCATTTTCTCTGATTTCGTCAACCAGACCCGAAACGTGTACAAAGTATTCTTTGTTTGTTCCGTCTTCTTTAATAAAACCAAATCCTTTGGTTGAATTAAAGAACTTTACTGTTCCATTATTCATTGTAATTATTTATTTATTTCTACAAATGTAGGGATAATAAATTAATAAGTTAAGTAATTTTCAATTTTTTGATAATCAGCAAGTTTTATAAACATAAAGAGCCATAATCTCATAGATTATGGCTCTTTGCTATGATATTAATACTTTATTAAATATCGAATGAAAAATCGTCATCTGCTTTAGCAACAGGGGCATCAGGATTAAATTCATATCTCTTTTCAATTACTTCCTGGTGAGATTTGATGTACTCAACTGTCTCGGTTAAACCTTCAGCAAATTTCTCAAAATCCTCTTTATACAAGAAAATTTTATGCTTAATGAATACACCGTCTTCTAATCTTTTCTT
>JBDSHZ010000022.1:0-3501 GCA_039918235.1 Pelobium sp. | reverse complement strand
AATCAAGGATTTTCTTTTCCATTTGGGTGAGCGATGAAACCTTAAAAACACAAAAAATATTTTATAACATCCATGCGCTTAAATTGAGAAAATTAAAAACCCATCAGATAGAAAGCAGAAAGTTTGCCGAGAACTTTAGAAATAGATTTAAGGAAATAGCAAATGATTGGCCAAATGTGAGCACAAAATTTGGTCCGCTTACTTTAATGGAAGGCTGGGTAACTATTGATGAAAATCAGCTAGAAATTCAAGTTTTAACTCTTGCAAATCATCTTATCGCTTTAGAAAGTATTTTAGAAGATTCCCTTTCTGATTTTAATAAATAAAAATCATAAAATACTCCTAATTGCTGTAAAGCAACCTACCACATCAAATAAATAATCTTTTCAGTAGATTTCTTAGACTTCTAGCGGTTTAAGAAATTAGAATTATATTTTTCGGTAAAAATATATACTGATTATTCGGTTTTGTAATCACCAATTTTTCCCTTCCAAATTATACAAAATTTCAATAAATAATTATTTTAAAAATACGGAGAACTGCGTATTTCTTCGTCTGTTTTATTAGCTCAAATTTGATTGATCAATAAAAACAGAATTTAAAATTAAAAAAATGATGAGAAATAATGTGCTTTTAATTTGCCTAGCGGTTAGTTTGGCCTTTGCCTGTAAAAAAGATGCATCTGCTCCAGATGAGCAAATAGATCCGTCTGGATCTGTAAATGTTTTGAAGGATAATTCTGGTTTTACACAGGTATACAATGCAACGGGGATTGATATAAATTTAAGCGACTTTTCTGTAGAAGCTAATGACAACCTAAATATTGTCCATTACACCACCACAAAAACCAAACAGGATGATTTATTGGGTTATGTGAGAGAAACAAAAAATTTAAAAACTAACGAAATCATCCCGCTTCCTCAATATGCATTTGATGTGAAAAATTACAGTCCAATTGCGATTGCGGGATATGAAAAAATCACTAAGGTTGTTTCGGAAGGTTTTAAACCTTATAGCAATTTTTTTACTTATGGCACCTACCGAAACGGAAATACAACCTTTAATTATCAAGTTACTTTAGGAGGAGATTACTCGGCGGAGGTTAAGTCTGGAAATCCATTGGGCTACCCAACTTTAGGATATTATTACCCTTCATTAGATGTTGCGGTAGGCCAGTCTTATTATGGCGGTGGAGTGCCTACAGCATCTTATCTATATAGAGTAATTAATTTTTATCCGGGTATTTTTAATAATGGCACTAGTAAAACTTTAGTTCAATCAGTTTTAGAAACAAGATATGCTTTTAATAATAATGGAAGTGCCATGCGATTTGATGTAAATACAAATTCGGTTATGGCTTACGAAACTAATCCCAGCGATGCAAATTATGCTAAAAAGACTGGAGAAATTTCTTTTAATACACCCCTTACCAGTGCTAAAATTATAAGACATTACAGTGCAGATGGAAAGAAATTAGTTTTATTGATACAGGAAACTGTAGAAAATAAATATTGGGCAGTTGCTTATGATTTCAGCACCAGTACTTTGACGAAATTATTTGATAAAACAGCTTTAGATTATGGCGGTGCCGGTTCAGATGTAGATTGCGACGAAGATGGTAACTTGTATTATACAGGATATGCAGGAAATGGCAAAAATGCTATTGGAGTATCCATTTACAAAAAAGACAAATCAGGAATTACCACTTTAATTGGACTAGATAATTTCTTAAAATTTGGAGAGGTGGTAAGCCTTAAAAGTTTATACGGTAAAGTTTATTTTGCCCTAAAAGGTAAAATTACAGGTTCAACAAATTCTCAATTGTCTATTGTTAAACAGAATTAATAAAAAAGAAGTATAAAAAAGATGAATTGGCAAGCAATTTTTATTTACAATTTCAAACATCTGTAAATACTTTTCAAAGCAAAAGAGACCGCATCACAAAATGATGCGGTCTCTTTTTATATCAGAAAATTTCAATCTCTACACATCATAAGTAGTAGAAGAAGTACTTCCTCCCCTACCTGTCCAATTAGTATGGAAAAATTCTCCCCTTGGTTTGTCCAGTCTTTCGTAAGTGTGTGCACCAAAGTAATCTCGTTGTGCCTGTAGTAAGTTTGCTGGTAAACGTTCGGTACGGTAACCGTCATAGTAAGTTAAACCAGCACTTAAACATGGAACCGGAATTCCGTTCATCACCGCAGTTGAAATCACTCTTCTCCAACCTGCTTGTGAGGTTTTCATTTTATCGGCAAAGAAGGGGTCTAATAACAAATTCGCTAAATCAGGATTTTTATCAAAAGCTTCTTTGATATTTCCCAAGAAACGGGAACGGATGATACAGCCACCTCTCCACATCAAAGCTACGCTTCCGTAGTTTAATTCCCATTTGTATGCTGCTGCTGCTGCTTTCATCATTTGGTAACCTTGAGCATAAGAAATTACTTTTGCGCCATATAACGCATCTCTTAAATCGTTGATAAAAGCTTT
Organism: Pelobium sp.; assembly: GCA_039918235.1. Taxonomy (GTDB): domain Bacteria; phylum Bacteroidota; class Bacteroidia; order Sphingobacteriales; family Sphingobacteriaceae; genus Pseudopedobacter. The sequence goes on along the minus strand of JBDSHZ010000022.1, from coordinate 1,011 downwards.
TTTATCTCCATCAAATGATGGTGTTGGCCCGCTCAATACTTTAGAAGCGGCAACTCGCTCCTCCTTCAAAGCAGAAAGACATCGAGAGAAAACAGATTCGGTAATCAATGTTAATGGAATACCTAATTCTAGCGCTACTGTTCCGGTCCATTTACCTGTTCCTTTTTGTCCTGCAGTATCTAAAATTTTATCTACCATTGGTAAACCGTCCTCATCTTTAAAAGATAGGATATCGCGGGTGATTTCAATCAGGTAACTGTCCAATTCACCTTCATTCCATTCCTTAAAAACTTCATGCATCTCTGCAACCGACATTTCCAAAACATCTTTCATAATCTGGTACACCTCGTTGATCAGTTGCATATCTCCATACTCAATACCATTATGCACCATTTTCACAAAATGACCTGCGCCACCATCTCCTACCCAATCGCAGCAAGGTACGTTTCCATCAACTTTTGCGGCAATTCCTTGGAAAATTGGCTTCACACTTTCCCAAGCTCCTTTTGAACCGCCTGGCATAATAGACGGTCCTTTTAATGCACCTTCTTCACCACCAGAAACGCCAGTACCTATAAAGTACAAGCCTTTCTCTTCTAAGTATTTTGTTCTACGATCAGAATCTGGGAAATGGGAGTTTCCACCATCAATAATGATATCTCCTTTTTCCAAATGAGGAACCAATAATTCGATAAAATCATCTACAGGTTTACCTGCCTTCACCATCAGCATTACTTTCCTCGGACTTTTTAGAGAGCCTATAAAGTCTTCCATGTCTTTGGCTCCATAAATATTAAGACCTTTTGCCCTGCCATTTACAAAGTTTTCTACTTTATCAACAGTACGGTTAAAAGCGGTGACATGAAAGCCTTTGCTTTCCATGTTCAGGATTAAATTTTCGCCCATTACAGCGATGCCTATTACTCCTATATCGGATATTTGTTTCATATTAAATTTTCTTGTTGGTATTTGATATACCTTGGTTTGGTTTGATGTCCAAATTTAATTTTT
>JBDSHZ010000021.1:0-11335 GCA_039918235.1 Pelobium sp. | reverse complement strand
AGCTTCTTTGGCTTTTTGCTCGTCTTCAGAAAGATTTTTTGTCTTTTTTAAATCGGGGATAATCTGTATTTCGATTTTTATATAATGCTTTAAACGTTTGAGGTATTTTTCAACACCTTCTAACACGTAATTATCATCCGTTTTACCTATTGCCAACAATGTGATTCTCATGGTACAAGTTTAAGGTACTTAACAAAATTTGAGTTAAGTAATTAAAGGTAGAGAAACAATTAATTAAATGGAAAAGATTTGTTAGTTGCGATGGAAGGCTTTCTGCTGATCGTCTAACGCATTTTTAACTGTTTCTAAAATTACGTTTGGATAGATGGGTTTATTAATGAAATCATAAGCTCCCATTTTTATCAGTTCGGCAGCTAAATTAGGATCTCCAAAACCGCTCACAATAATAACAATGGTAGCAGGATATACATCTTTGACATGACGTAATATTTCTCTTCCATCTGTATCCTCTAAACGGAAATCACTTAAAACAAGATCAAATTTTTGGTTCTTTAAATGTTCAAATGCTGCCACACCACTCTCTGCAGTAGTAGTTTGATAACCATTTTTTGTTAAAAATTTCGACATGATTAAACAAATGCCGATTTCGTCATCTACGATTAGAATCTTATGCATATGTTGAGAACGTCAAATTTAATTAGATCTATGAGGATATAATTGGAATTAAGTTTAAAAGTAGGTAATTTTTTTTTAGCATATTAATAATTATAGAAAAATACCAGAAATAGGGTATTTTATTAGAGTCATAAATATAAGTTAGAGAAATGCATTAATACCTTTTCAATTTGCTCTATCCATTTGCTAAATTGCAGGCATGTCTACTCCAGCAGTTTTAAAGGCTTACCAAGCCAAAGCAACTTTACTTCAACAAGAAATAACAGCGTTAAAAGGAATTATCAATAGGTATTCCGTTTTAAGGTTGGGAATTTTTGTGCTGGCCATTTTAACAGTTTATTTATTGTTCGATTATGGTTTAGGAGTGGTAGCCATTACAGGAATTGTGATGCTGGTTGCCTTTCTAATATTGGTAAAAATCCAGTTTAAGAAACAAGCTATTTATCAATTTAAGGTTGTCCAATTAATGTTGCTCCAAAACGAGATCAGCATCATTAACGGAGAAAAAAGTGTTTATAATAACGGGAGCCAATTTGCAGATCCACAGCATCCATATTCTGATGATTTAGATGTTTTTGGCGAAAACGCTGTTTTTGCCTATATCAACAGATGTGCAACTTTAGACGGTAATAAGCTGTTGGCGAAATTTCTGAAAGATGTAGCTTCAAAAATAGTGATTGAAGAAAGACAAGAAGCGATTCAGGAATTAATTGCTCATGAGGAAGAAACATTAGATTTTAGAACCCGATTATTTAACCTAGATATTAAGCAGGTAGGTATTATCACCCATTTTTTTAATAGCCTGCTTTCTAAAGAACTCAGTTTTATTAAATCTCCCAGTGTAAAGCTAATTACGCTACTGACTCCCATATTGAATATTGGTTTGCTCATTATAGCTATTATTTTTAACGGTGTTTTCTGGAGCATACTTACATTAAGTTTGTTATTTTCTGGTGTTGCTGCCTTATTTTTTAAGAGAAGGATTGATGTAATCCATCAACAGATTAGTGAAAGTGCCGTAGTTTTAGAAAGCTATTCAGTTAATTTGAAGTGGATGGAAGAAACAGAATGGAATAGTACATTATTGAATAATATTACCAATACCATCAAAAGAAAACCTTCTCTTAACTCCGAAATAAAAACCTTATCTAAAATTTTAATTGATTTAAACTACCGTCTTAATCCTATAGCGGGGATATTTCTGAATCTTTTTTTTCAGTGGGATTTGAGATGTATTAAGAAACTGAATGATTGGGAAGCAAAAAATCAATCGCAATTAATTAACGGGTTTGAAGCATTGGCTCAGTTTGAGGTTTTCATCAGTTTGGTAGTTTTAGACCATAATCATCCTGATTGGATTTATCCAGAAATTTCAGAATCTCCTCATTTTAAAGGAGAAAGTGTGGGCCATTTTTTAATAGATGAGCACAAAAGAGTGAACAATGATTTTTCTCTTGCGCCACAAGTTACTGTAGATGTAATTACAGGCTCCAATATGGCGGGTAAATCAACTTTCCTGCGTACCATTGGCGTGAACATGATATTGGCTTACGCTGGCGCAAAAGTTTGTGCTTCCGTTTTTGAAACTTCTATTTTTAAACTGATCAGCTATATGCGGATCAAAGATTCTCTTGCTGATCAAACCTCCACTTTTAAAGCAGAGATTGACCGTTTAAAAATGATTTTAGACTTTACTTTAGCTCATCAAGATAGTTTTGTGCTCATTGATGAAATGCTGAGAGGAACCAACAGCAGAGATAAATATTTAGGCTCCAAAGTTTTTATCAAGAAACTGATTTCACAGGAGACGCCAGGTTTTATAGCCACTCATGATTTGCAAGTTGCCGAATTGGAAAAGCACTATCCCACACAATTGAGAAATTTCCATTTTGATATCCAATTAGAAAAAGGAGAGATGTTTTTTGATTATAAAATCAAGAAAGGGGAATGTAAAACCTTTAACGCTTCTTTACTATTGAAGGCCATCGGATTATCATTAGAGGAATAATTCTGCATAAAAAAAGCCGGAATTTTAAAAATTCCGGCTTTCATATTTTGATAAGCTAATACTTATTTAGCTAATAACTTCGCCATAGCAGCACCAATTTCAGCTGGACTTTCTACTACGGTAATGCCACATGCTCTCATGATTTTCATCTTTGCAGCAGCAGTATCGTCTTCACCGCCAACAATTGCACCAGCATGTCCCATTCTACGTCCTGGAGGCGCTGTTTGACCAGCAATAAAACCTACAACAGGCTTAGTTCCGTGTTCTTTAATCCACATTGCAGCCTCAGCTTCCATGCTTCCGCCAATCTCACCTATCATAATGATACCATGAGTTTCAGGGTCGTTCATCAATAATTCAACAGCTTCTTTGGTTGGCGTACCAATAATAGGGTCTCCACCAATACCAATAGCAGTAGTTATTCCTAACCCTGCTTTCACCACTTGATCTACCGCCTCATAGGTTAAAGTTCCTGATTTAGAAACTACCCCTACATTACCTTTTCTAAAGATAAAGCCTGGCATGATGCCAATTTTAGCTTCGTCTGCAGTGATGATACCTGGGCAGTTTGGTCCGATTAAACGGCAATCTCTTCCTGAAATGTATTCTTTAACCTGAATCATGTCTTTGGTTGGGATTCCCTCAGTAATACAAACAATAACTTTTATACCACCTTCAGCAGCTTCCATAATGGCATCAGCCGCAAATGCAGGAGGTACAAAAATGATAGAAACATCAGCTCCTGTTTTATCAACAGCTTCTTTTACAGTATTAAATACCGGTTTGTCTAAATGGGTCTGTCCACCTTTTCCTGGCGTTACTCCACCTACAACATCGGTTCCGTATTCGATCATTTGGGTAGCATGATAAGTACCCTCATTTCCGGTGAAACCTTGAACAATAACTTTTGAATCTTTATTTACAAGTACACTCATGGTTAAATTTTAGTAGCGCAAAGCTAACAGAATCAATAGGAATCTCAAAGTTTAAAAACGAAAAAATAGGCATTTAATTCAGTTTATCGTCAAATTGAGGGCTGATTGCTTTCTGATAGGAGAGTTCATCAAATTCTTTCTCACTTTTGGCAACTACTACTGCCGCAATTCCATTCCCAATCATATTGGTGATGGCTCTGGCCTCCGACATAAATCTATCTACTCCTAAAAGTATCGCCATCCCTTCTATTGGAATAATTTTTAAAGCAGTTAGCGTAGAAGCCAATACAATAAATCCACCTCCGGTAACGGCAGCAGCACCTTTGGAAGTCAGCATTAATACCCCAATAATAGTAATCTGAGTCATCAGCGACATTTCAATATTAAAAACTTGTGCCAAAAAAATCACCGCCATGGAAAGATAAATAGAAGTACCATCTAAATTAAAGGAATAGCCCATTGGAATGACCAAACCAACCACAGACTTAGAACAGCCAAATTTTTCCATCTTTTCCATCATACTGGGTAAAACAGATTCTGAGGAGGAAGTACCTAATACAATTAATATTTCCTGACGGATGAATTTTAAATATTTCCACAAACTGAAGTTATAAAGACGGCAAACTAGGTTTAGCACAATAAAAATAAATAATGCCATGGTCATGTATACTGAAAGCATTAATTTTCCCATGGGAAGGAGTGATTCCAATCCATAAGTGCCGACTGTAAAAGCAATTCCTCCAAAAGCACCCAATGGGGCCAGTTTCATGATAAACTTCATCATGTTAAACAGTACCTTATTAATTTTATTGAAGGTGCCAATTAATGATTCACCAGTACTGCCCAATTTTGTTAATCCAAACCCAAAGAGAATGGCAAAGAAAAGGATTTGTAAAATATCGCCTTTGGCAAAAGCATCTACAATATTAGGTGGAACAATATGTGTAATAAAAGCACCCCATTCTATTTGTGACGCACTGGTTTCATATTGCTGTATTTTAGAGGTGTCAGTAACGGTCATGTTAACTCCAGTGCCCGGTTTCATCACATTGGCTACGATCAAACCGATGACAATGGCAAAAGTGGTGATGACTTCAAAATAGAGTAGTGCTTTACCTCCAACACGTCCTACTTTTTTCATATCGTCCATACTGGCAATGCCCAGCACAATGGTGAAAAAAATAATTGGGGCAATCAACATGGTAATCATGTTGATGAATGTTTGGCTGATCAGCTTGGCAGCAGTTGCAGACTGTGGAAAGAATATTCCAAACAAAGTGCCTAACAGGATGGCAATAAGCACCTGAAAACTCAGATGAGAAACAATTTTCTTCATGAAGAATTAAGATTTACAATGCAAGATATAAATTTAGCTTAACCTGCCAATTTATTTATGCCCGTTGAGCTAAACTGTAAATCGTAAAGCCTTTTATAGTATCCGTTCAGCTTCAATAGCTCTTGATGAGTGCCCATTTCCATCATTTCTCCATGGTCCAGCACAATAATTCTATCCGCATTCTGAATGGTAGACAGGCGGTGGGCAATCACAATAGAAGTTCTGCCGGTCATCAGTTTTTCAATGGCAGTCTGGATCAGCTCTTCGGTTTCCGTATCTACAGAAGAAGTGGCTTCATCCAAAACCAAAATCTTGGGCTGGTGTACCAAAGCTCGGATAAAGGAAACCAACTGTGCCTGCCCAACAGAAAGCGTAGCGCCTCTTTCCTGCACATCATATTGGTAACCTCCGGGAAGTTTCATGATAAAATCATGTGCCCCAACATCTTTCGCCGCGGCAATAATCTCTTCTAAAGTAATGTCCGGATTGTTTAGGCTGATGTTGTTTTGAATGGTGTCTGAAAACAGAAATACATCCTGCAATACCGTAGCAATCTGAGACCTTAAATAGCTGATCTCAAAATCACCGATGTTTATTCCATCAATTTTTACGTTTCCTTTACTGATCTCGTAAAAACGGTTTAAGATATTAATGGTAGATGATTTCCCTGCCCCAGTTGCTCCAACTAAAGCCAGTGTTTCCCCTTCTTTTACTTTAAAGGAGATGTCTTTTAAAATCCATTCCTCGGCGTTAGGCATCTCATCGGTTTGTTTATAAGAAAACCAAACTTTGTCAAATTCAATTTCCCCCTTCATCTTTGGCAAAGTAACCGTTCCCTTGTTCACTGTTTGTTCATCGGTATCTAAAACATTGAAAATACGTTCGGCACCAACCATTCCCATTTGCAAAGTGTTAAACTTATCAGCCAACTGGCGGATTGGGGTAAAGAGCATATTGATAAACATGATAAAGGAAACTACAATTCCAGGTGAAACCTGATTATTTAAAATGCTTTTTGAACCGTACCACACCAACAAGCCAATTGATAGCGCAGAAATAATTTCCACCACAGGGAAGAAGATGGAATAATACCAGTTGGAGCGGATATGCGCATCTCTGTGCAAGGCATTGATCTCGTCAAATTTCTTGAACTCCTGCTCCTCCCTTGCAAAATACTGGATGATACTTACCCCGCTAATGTGCTCCTGTAAAAAGGTATTTAATAACGAGATTTGAGTACGAACCTGTTGAAAAGCTACTTTTATAGCTTCCTTGAAAATATAAGTTGCCAGCATTAAAAAAGGCATCGGAATCAGAATTACTAAAGTCAGCCTCCAATCTTGGTAAAGCATTACGCCAATAATGGTAATCACGGTTAGGCTGTCGCCGATGATAGAGATCAATCCTTCACTAAAAATATCTGCAATGGTCTCTAAGTCAGAAACTGTTCTGGTAATGAGCTGGCCAATTGGTGTTTTATCGAAATATTTAAGTCTCAGCTTGGTGATGTGGTTAAATACATCCATCCTTAAATCTTTAATCACTGATTGCCCTAAGGAGTTGGTGAGAAAAGTCTGGAAGTATTGGATGACCGTTTGACCTAGCAACAATACGATCATGAGCAAAGTCATGTTCAATAAGCCGTTCGTATCGTCAAAGAAGATATACTGATCTAGCGTACGCTGAATAAGGATTGGCCGGATAGGAGCGATGGCCGCAATGGAAAGCGTGAGCAATATAGACCAAAAAAACTTGCTTCTATACGGTCTCGCGTATTTGAAAACTCTTTTAAGAAGCGTCCAATCGTATGTTTTACCTGTAACGTTACTGGCCATTAATTTTTTAAATGTAAGGGTATTTTATTGATGTTAAAAACAAACCACAGGCAGGAACTGATGAGCCTGCCGAAGACCTGTTCTGACTTTGGATAATCTGGTGCATCATTTCTGGTTTCATTTTCCTTTTTCCTATATCTACTAAAGTTCCCACAATTGCTCTAACCATATTTCTAAGGAATCTGTTTGCAACAATATGATAAATTAAACCATCATTAGTAATTTCCCATTCTGATCGGGATACCTTACAAAGGTTAGTGAAATTATCAGCATTTGCTTTACAAAAAGCACCAAAATCATCGTAATTCATAATAATCTTGGCGGCTTCGTTCATCGCTTTAATATCCAATTGATCTTTTAAAAGCCAACTGGTATCTGTTTTAAACGGATCCTTATCAAAGTGGACATGGTATTCATAAGAGCGTTCAAATGCATCAAAACGGGCATGTGCATCCGCCTTTACGGCAATCAATCGCTTGATAGCAATGTCATAGGGTAAAAGAGAATTGAGTGACTTCACTGCTTTTGGCAATTCTTCTTCTGCAATAGGATGAGAGAGATCAAAATGGGCATAAAACTGTGTTGCATGTACGCCGGTATCAGTTCTTCCACATCCTAAAGTTGCTATTTCCTGTCGGAAAAATGTGAACATAGCTTTGTTCAGCACCTCCTGAATAGCAAGCGAATTGGGCTGTAATTGCCAGCCGTGATAAGCAGTACCTTTATAAGCCAGTTCAATAAAATATCGCTGTAAATGAATCAAGTTGTAAAAGTAGTCGCTTTTAAGGTAAACAATGAAAAAAAATAGTTGGAATTTGTCAGATGAAGGTTGGATTTGAGTAAAGGAATAGTTTTAGGTGGTAGGTTGAAAGTTAATTATTAAGTTTTAGTTGTAAGTGTTAAGTAATAGCTTGTAAGTGGTAGGTAGTAAGTATTAAGTGGTAATTATTAGGTTGAAAAGTTTAAAGTAAAAACTATATATGACACAGCATTTTAAACTTTAAACTCATAACTTTGAACTTTCAACTTAATAGAACTTTCAACTTCATAAAAATGATACAAAGAATTCAAAGCATTTACCTTTTTCTGGCTTCTTTAGCCATTTACGCCTTATTCCTTTTTCCTATTGTGAATGTGCTTACTGCAATGAGTGCAAAGAAAATAATGATTACAGGCGTATATGAAACTTTAAATGATCAGGTAGCGCAAACACAGTCGTTTACTTTGCTCACTATTGTTACAGGCATTTTAGGCTTGGTTCCATTAGTGCTCATTTTCCTTTATAAAACAAGAAAGAAGCAGGCTACATTCGTCTATGTTTTCGCAGCAGTGATGATTGCCTATAGCTTTTGGATTGCACAGACCATTAAGGGCGCCGCTGATACCACTTTACAAATCAGCGATTATGGTATTGGCGCAGGCTTGACTTCCGTTTCTATTCTGTTTCTGGTACTGGCCGGTAAAGGGATTTTGAGGGATGAGAAGTTGGTGAAAAGTGCGGATAGGTTGAGGTAGTTTTATACCTTCACCTTGAGGAACGAAAGGTCTCAACTGAAGTTAAGCTATCTTATAAAAAATTTACTATTGTGATTTTTCACTGTGTCCCAAAATGAAGTTATCAAAAGCGACAAACTAAGGAAACCAAAGGTGCCGGTACTAAAATACCTCGGTTGGCTGGTGAAATTTATCACCAACTCAACAAGGTTATTAGCTGAAATTTATAAAATGCGATCTTCCACAATCAGAATAGGTTCTGGACCTAATTCTTCAGCTTCAAATTTCTCGGTAAGTGCAGAGTAACCGGTGATTCCTCTATGCAATAATCCAAAGCCTACAATTAGCTCTGTAGTCGCAATTAGCGGACGTGACCATACATTTCTAATTCCTTTCAGAAAAATGTAAGTTCCACCTGCAATAGATAAAATCCTTTCTGTTTTACCTAAATTGCTGTTAATATTTTCACTGAGTAGGGCATCTTCCAAAGTGTCCTTAATCTCTTCAATTTTATCTGTAATCATCGGGTTTAATTTTTTTTATTTAATAATTAGCAATGATGATGCCTGTTCTTAAATTTGGCTTTTAAAAGCTTAAAATTTATCCTATCTTATCATTCCATTACCTCCATAATATGTCAACAGAAGTTAAGTGTCCTAATTGCAGTCATTCTTTCCCAATTGAAGAATTAATGACAGAAGAATATAAAAAAGGTTTGCAAAAGCAAATGGCTGATTATAAAAAGAAGAAAGAAGAGGAAGCGCAGAAGGAACGTTTAGAATTTCAGAAAAAGGAAGAGCTATTAATTGCAAAGCAAGCGCAACAAGAACAGGAATATCTGAAAAAGCTTGATACAGAAAAGGCCAGTTTACAAAAGCAATTGGAAGAAAGCTTAAGAAAAAGTATCGCGACAGATTTTGAAAATCAGTTACAAATGCTTCAAAATACAAATAAAGACAGTGAAGAGAAGCTGAAGAGTGCCCGGCTAAAGGAACTGGAATTCATGAAAAAGGAGCAGGAGCTTAAAACCAAAGCTGAAGAAATGGAGCTATCCATGCAACGTAAACTGAATGAGGAAAGGAATAGTTTAACGGAACAGATCCGTAAGCAGGAGAACGAAAAGAACCAAGTAAAAGACACAGAGTATCAATTAAAATTTAAGGAATACGAGAAACAGCTGGAAGACCAGAAAAAACTGGTGGACGAGATGAAACGCAAAGCGGAGCAAGGATCTATGCAATTGCAAGGCGAAGTACAAGAGCTGATTGTGGAGGAATTGTTGCGTACCACTTTCCCTTTTGATTTGATTACCGAAGTAGGCAAAGGAATTAGAGGAGCAGATTGCATGCAGTTAATACGCAATACCAGCGGACAGGAATGCGGTAAAATCATTTATGAAAGCAAGCGCACCAAAGATTTTGGTGGCGATTGGATAGAAAAACTGAAGAAAGATAAAATTAGTGTGGGAGCTGATATGGCGGTGATTGTAACCCAATGCTATCCTAAAGGGATGGATTGTTTCGGCGAAAAAGACGGCGTGTGGATCTGTTCTTTTGAAGAATTGAAAGCCTTTGCGTTTGTATTAAGGGAGGGATTAATCCGTTTGTTTTCTGCTACTAAATCTCAGGAAAATAGGGGTGATAAAATGCACATGCTCTATGATTATTTAACCAGCTCCGAATTTTCCAGCCAATGGAATGCCATTAGCGAAGGTTTTATGAGCATGAAAATGAGCATCCAAACGGAACGTAACGCCATGGAAAAAATGTGGAAAGCCAGGGAAAAGCAATTGGAAAAAGTATTGCTGAACGCGGTACACATCAGTGGCTCGGTTGAAGGAATTGCGGGTAAGGATGTAGTGAAGCTGAGCTTAACCAATGAGGAAGAGGATGAAGGGTTGTTTTTGGAATAAACCTAAATTAGTTAAACTTCTTGTGTATAAAGAGAAGTCCTAACCTATATTTCAGTAATTTGTTAGACATAGAATTTACTTTGACAAATTAATGTAGAGACTCTAATCTATTAATTTTAAAATCATTGACTAGGTCGATTTTTCAAATATTTTTTCAGGATCTTGTCTGCTATCCCAAATAGTGAGAATGACTATTTGATCGCTTTTGCTTAATTCGTAAATAAGCAAATAATCTTTTACGATTTTTATTCTAGCTTTTTTATCGTCAGTCTGCTTTCCAATACTGGGATAGATAGAAATTAGCTTAACCGCTTCATTAAATAATTTATTAAGCTTTTTACTGTAATTGGTGGATTTGTTTCTCTTATTCCAATATTTTAAAATTTCTCCCCTTTCATTATGGGATCTCCGAGACCAAATTACTTGCCGAGCCATTTATCAATTTCCGAATTGGCATCATCGTTAGTTAAATAGTCTCCATTATCAACTTGTTTTCTTGCTTCATCAATTGCATTTTTCTGCTCAATATTAAGTTGATAAATCTTTTCTAATTTATTGCCGAGATTCAAAAAAGAATAAAGTTCCTCAAGTAAATCTCTGTCTTTTACAAGGTTTACTTCATTAATTAATTTTTTCTTTAACTCTAGCGTATCCATACAATTTGAATTTGATTAAAGTTATTGATTTTATAGGAATTTATTTGATTTAATTAAAGAAAACATGTGTTCCCTAAACCCGGTTGAAGCGACAGCCCACAACGAGCTTTTTCGGCGAGTGAGGACTACAGCGGAAAACGGGACTATCGGAAGTGAATTCCACTACAGTACCTTTTCAAAAAAAAATGATAACATTAATCCGTTAAATTTCATTCCTCGCTATTCACTAACTTTCTCATTATTTACTTTAATGTTCAAAAACCCCCTCAAAATCAATTAGTTAAATAATATCAAAATTTAAAATAAATTGCATACCTTTGCAGCCGGTTTAGCAATGTTGCTAAATCTTATTTATAATCATGAACCCATTCAATGAATTGGGGATCCGTGAAGATATTGTTAATGCGATAACTGAGTTAGGTTTCGAAAACCCAACTCCAATCCAGGAAGGCGCCATTCCGGTTTTGTTATCAGGCAGCAACGATTTTGTCGGATTAGCCCAGACAGGAACCGGAAAGACCGC
>JBDSHZ010000020.1:0-7327 GCA_039918235.1 Pelobium sp. | reverse complement strand
CGAAAGAAAAAACAACGAACCGCTAACACTCATTTGGCTCAATGGCGGTTAACATCCTTAAATTCATTGTTTTCGTTCTCATCAGGTTTCTTGCTGGCTGACAGTTTAACGGTTATAAACCGCCACTAAGCCAAGCGCCAAAACGTTGGTCAGAATTGTAAAACTGCACCAGAGAATTCAAGAACCAGAACAACTGACTCACTTCAAATGTTCTTTTACTAAATCCTTCCTCACTTTAACCAAGCCTTCTTTGCCACTTTTTACCAAATCTTCAGCATGTTTATATTTTTCTAAATCAACAGGTTTGTGTTTAAGACTCCAGCGACCTATCTCAACGATTACGGGCAATAAATCAATACCCTTTTCAGTAAGACTGTAAATATTTTTTTGTTTATGTGCAGGATCATCAACTTTATTTATTATTCCCTCTCGCTCAAGCATTACCAACCTGTCAGTTAAAATATTAGAAGCAATTTTTTCCTCTGAATTCAATAGTTCTCTAAAATATCTTTTACCTGCAAACATAATATCCCTGATTATTATTAGACTCCATTTGTCGCCAAACACTTCAAGCATTAGGTTTACGGGACAATGTGACCTATGATTTCCCATTATTAATAATTTTGTTTAAAAACCAGTTGCAATTTAAAATTGGTTTATTATATTTGCAACCAGTTGTGTAATGCAACTTCTCAAAGTTAATGATTAAAATCAAAAAAAATGACACAGGCAGAAAAAATCAAAAAACTAAAAATCTTTCTAAATATCTATGGTGTACTATCATTAATGATATTCGGATTGTTATTCGTTGCTTTCATCTTCAAGTTTGAAAGTTTTAATCCAGGAAATACATTTCACTGGCTAATATGGGATGATGTTCAAGGGCATGTAGGATTAATGATTGTAACAATCTATTTGATATGGGGCATATATTTCTTTGTTGCTGCAAAATCACCGGAGAAAAATATATCGTTCCTTAAGTTTACGATGTGGGCAAATTTAGGTCACGGATTGATTATGATTCCACTAGCTTTAGATGGAACTCATATCTATACCTCAAAATTCTTGACAGACATTCCTTTTATACTTTTTCTATCAATCGGCATATATATATTATTGCCAGAAGTGGAAAGTAAAAATGAAGTACAACCATATTGAATAAATGATGACAAAAAAATATATCATCGGCTCTTTATTGATTCTTTTAGTAGTCTATGTTGAAATTGTGCACTATCAAAGACAAGAAGCTGGGTATTACGATAAACTTCCTCGATGCTTTCCTACTGGCGAAATCTTTCCTTATAAAGATGCCAATGGAAATATAAAATATGATTCTGTTTATCATACTATTGCTGATTTTAAATTGATAGACCAAAATGGAGCTACATTTACAAATCAACAATTAAAAGGTAAGATTTATGTTGCAAACTTCTTCTTTTGCAGATGTGGTACTATTTGTCCTAAAATGACAAATTATATTTTGCTCTTGCAGAATGAATTTAAAAACCAAGACCAAATTGCTTTTATATCACACACTGTAGATCCTGAAAACGATTCGGTTGCAGTTCTAAAAAAATATGAGATTGACCATCAAGTTAACGGGAATCAATGGCATTTGTTAACTGGCTCAAGACAAGAATTATACGACTTAAGCAAAAGAAGCTATTATCTTGGTGTAGCCAATGATAGTCCAGATGAATTTCTGCATAGCGAAAAATTAGTCTTGGTAGATTCTTATCGCATAATTCGAGGATTTTATGATGGTACAAATGCAGTTGAAGTTGAAAAACTTAAAGTCGACATCAAAGTATTGTTGAAAGAAGAAAATAGTAAAAAATTAAATTAATATTTTAAAAAAACTTTATGAGAAAGTTAATATTAGAAATCCAAATGAGTATTGATGGGTTTATTGCAAGACCCAATGGAGATACAAATTGGATGATTTGGAATTGGGGTTTAGATTGGAAGTGGGATAAAAAACTACAAGATTTTCATACCAATCTTAATAAGTCAATTGATTGTATTTTATTGAGTAAACAAATGGCAGAAGAAGGATTCAAAATGCATTGGCAACAGGTTGCAGATGATGTTAATGACTCCCGATACGAATTTGCCAAACATATTACCAAAGCCCATAAAATTGTTTTCAGCACAACACTAAAAAAATCAACTCCTATTCCGGGAGGTTGGGAAAATACTGAGATTGCAGAAGGAAATTTTGTTGAATATATTAACCAACTAAAAAGGCAAGTCGGAAAAGATATCATAGTGTATGGCGGAGCAACTTTTGTAGCTTCTTTGATTAAAGCTGGGCTCATTGATGAATTTTACTTAATTGTAAATCCCACTGCAATTGGAAATGGACTTCCCATTTTTAATTCATTAGAAGAAAGACAAGATATGAAATTAATGAATGCTCAACCCTATGAATGTGTGGTTTTAGTCTTGAATTACACTCTTTAAGATAATAGAATTGAATAACAATATTAAAACTATAATAATGAAAGCAACAAAAGTAGAATACACCGTAAAAAGCGAATTCGCTAAACAAAATGCTGAAAATATCAGCAAAATGATGAATGATTTAAGAGAGATAAATAACACTGACCTGAAATACAGCTCTTTTCTAAAAGAAGATAAAAAGTCTTTTGTACATTTTGTATTGAGCAATACTGAAGAAGCAGAAAAAACACTAAACACTCTTGATTCATTCAAAAAGTTTCAAACAGAATTAAAAGCAAGTAGCCCCGAAATACCACCCAAAGTAGAGCATATTAATTTAGTGGGCAGTTCTTATGATATCTTTTAAACCCATTATCAAATCTTTTGGTTTAGTTTAAATTACTTATTTTAAAAAATGCAAGAAGTGGCCATAAAGATTTTAAATACAGGAATAGAAGAATTATCTAAAATCATTTCTCTCTTTGAACAAGCTATAAACTTACAAAGTAAGAGCGGTTATAAAGTATGGAATAAAATTGATAAAACTGTTTTAGAAAAAGATATCGAAAATAAACTTCAATATAAAATAATGAATGGCAATAATATTCTGTGCATTTTCAGCGTACAACAGAACGACCCACTTATTTGGCGTGAAAAAGACCAAAACGATGCCATTTATTTGCATAGAATTGTTGTAAACCAAAACTTCAAAGGACAAAAGCAATTTGAAAAAGTTTTAAATTGGGGAATGGAGTATGCCAAACAAAAAGAATTGAAATATATAAGGATGGATACTTGGGCAGAAAACGAAAAATTAATTACCTATTACAAATCATTTGGTTTTAGGTTTGTTGAAAACTTCGTTACAAGTTGCTCCTCAGAGCTTCCTGTTCAAAATAGAAACTTGAGTTTGGCCTTATTGGAGATGAAACTGGAACAAACAATTTAAATAAATAAAATGGAAGAGTTTAAAGAAACAGTAAATGAGTTTATTAGCTTGGTTCAACAATTCAAATTTGTTGATGCAGTAGACAAGTTTTATGCAAAAGATATTATCTCAACAGACAATAGCAATGAACCTGTAAAGGGATTTGAACAGTTCCGAAAAGGTGTAGAAAATTTTGTGGCAAATACAGAATTGGAAAAGCTTGAGTTACTTTCAACAATTGTTGAGCGAGATTTATCAGTTATACATTGGCACTATATTTTCACAAATAAAACATTTGGAAGACTTGATTACAAACAAATATCTGTTCAGCGTTGGAAATTAGGAAAAATCATTCACGAAAATCATTTTTATAATTTATAACAAAACTATAGGTACTTAATGAATTGATAAAAGTGTCGAAAAGGTAATAAAACGATTTAAATGACAAATTCAGACCAAAGATCAAATCAAATCTTATTTGCCCATAGTGGAGGGGAACAAGGTGAACTTGGAAAAGGCAGTTTTGACTTGGTGTCGTTTATCAAACAACAACTTTCAAACGAATATGACATTCATTACCCTATAATTGATGAGCCAGAAGCACCAACATATAAAATGTGGAAAAAACTCTTCTCGAAGGAATTTAAAAGAATGAAACAACCACTAATTCTAGTTGGACATTCTCTTGGTGGCACAATGTTAATTAAATACTTATCTGAAGAAAAACCAAAGGTTTCTATATCTGCTATGTGTTTAATTTCGACACCTTATTGGGGGAAAAACGGTTGGGATGTTGAAGATTTTGCTCTAGTAGAAAACTTTGAAAATGAATTGGAGGAAATAAATAATGTTTTCTTATATAATTGTAAAGAAGATACCATCGTTCCTTTTAAACATATGAATTTCTACAAAAGGTCATTCCCAAATTCTATAGTTAGAATTTTAAATGGAACAGATCACGCATTTGCTACTGGTCTACCTCAATTAGTTTCAGACATAAAAGCAATTAAACGTGGTTGAAGAACAACGACCCACTAACAGGCGTTTGGCAAAACGTTATAACTTAACTTTAGCAGTATAGATTTTCTTCAAATAATTAAAGAAAACGAATAATAATTTTGAACTTAATATTAATACCATGCAATTATCAGAACAGGTTGCTTATCTTTTTTTACTTGCTTTACCCATAGCTTGCATAGCATGGACAATCACACACGAAGAAATATTTAAAGAACCGAGAGATTTTTGTGTGAAAAAATCTAAATGCTGCAAAACAATTGCCCAGCGTAAATTCTATTATCTATTTACCTGCGAATATTGTTTTAGCCACTATGTAACCGTTGTCTTTTTGTTTATTACAGAATACCATTTGTTGTATACGGACTGGCGTGGATATCTTGTTGGAGGTTTTGCATTGATATGGATTGCCAATATTTACATGAGTTTATTTGGATTTATAAGAGTTGGAATGAAGAAAGAAAGGATAGATGCAGCTATTGAGGAAATAAAGTTGGAAGAAGTGAAGAAAAAAACTGAATAAAAAATCTGGAAATTATCAACTTTGATAGTAGGAACTTGAACAAACAGCAAAAAGATAAACTAATCATAAAAACTAAATGAAATAAGCTGCGTTCTATAAGCAAATTAAAAGACATGGAAAATTTTAAAAAAGCATACATAGCTGGTGGTTGTTTTTGGGGAATGGAAGATTTATTCAGAACTAGACCAGGAATAATTGATACAGAAGTTGGATATATAGGCGGAGTAAACGACGAACCAACCTACAGAAATCATCCCGGCCATGCGGAAGGAATTGAATTGACATACGACCCTTCAAAAACAAGTTTTAAAGAAATCCTAGATTTCTTTTTTAGAATTCATGATCCATCTACAGAGAACAGACAGGGAAATGATAGAGGTACAAGTTACCGTTCAGCAATTTTTATTCAGGATGAAGAAGAGCGGAAAGTGGCCGAAGAAGTGATTAAAATAGTTAATGATTCTGGAAAATGGAATGACAAAGTAGTCACTACTTTAGAGCCAATCAGTAAATTTTGGCCTGCAGAACCAGAACATCAGGATTATTTGGATAGAATTCCAAATGGCTATACTTGCCACTTTGAGCGATTTGGGACATTTTTATAAATCTTAAAAGGACAATAGATATGCATGGAATTATGCATCTTAAGCGAATAGAAAAAGAGCATTAAAAGATGCTCTTTTTCTATTAAATACATTTTTAAATCAGTGTTTAGAATTGCGATAACATCAGGCATTTTCAAATCCTCAAATTGTGCAATTTTCAAATCGCTTCCTCTTCCCAAATCATCGCCAGATGAATAATTGTGCTAACCGCAGCTTCCATATCCTGTACAGAAACCCATTCCTGTTTCCCATGAAAAGCATGTTCGCCAGCAAAAATATTTGGACAAGGTAAGCCCATAAAAGATAAACGGGAACCATCTGTTCCGCCACGGATACTTCTTTGCTTAGGTTCAATTCCAGCTCTTTCTATTGCCTTTAGTGCATACGCTGTAATTTGTGGATGTTGACCAACCACTTTTTTCATGTTTCTGTATTGTTCAGTAATTTTAAAATCGGCGTAAGCCAAAGGATATTTCTTTAAAACTGAATTGGTAATATTTTTTACTTCGTTTTCATGAGCAAGCAACTTTTCATCTTCAAAGTCACGGATAATCAGTTCAATTATAGCCTGTTCCACATTTCCTGAAATATCAACCGGATGTACAAAACCTTCCTTTTCTTCCGTCGATTCTGGCGAAAGCCGATCTTTTGGCAAAGCCTGAATAACCTCTGCTGCTATTTTAATGGCACTCTGCATTTTCCCTTTTGCAAAACCTGGGTGTGCACTAATGCCATTTATGGTAATGGTCATTCCATCGGCAGAAAATGTTTCATCCTCATAAGATCCTAAAGTTTCGCCGTCTATAGTGTATCCAAAATCAGCACCTAATTTCTTCATATCTACATGGTCAACGCCTCTGCCAATTTCTTCGTCTGGTGTAAATAAAATTTTGATTTCACCGTGTTTAATTTCAGGATGAGTCATAAAGAAATGAGCCGCATCCATAATTTCTGCAACACCGGCTTTATTATCCGCACCCAATAGAGTAGTGCCGCTTGCCGTAATGACATCATTCCCAATTTGAGCCAATAAATCAGGGTGATCTTTAGCGCTTATAACCACCGAAACATCATCAGGTAAAATCAGATCCTGTCCATGATAATTTTCATGAATGATCGGTTTTACATTTTCACCATTGCAATCCGGCGAGGTATCCACATGTGAACAAAAACAGATCACTGGAATTTTTTTTAAAACATTAGAAGGAATAGTTGCGTAAACATAACCTGAAAGATCAAGATGAGCATCGGAAATACCCATCTCTAACAGTTCTTCAACTAATATTTTAGAGAGGTTTTTTTGTTTTTCTGTAGAAGGGAACGTTGTGGAGTTTGCATCAGATTGAGTATCTATTTTTACATATCTCAAAAAGCGATCTTTTACGGTATGTTTTATTTTCATTTTAAAAATTATTGATGATTTGCAAAGTTTAAATCTAAAATAACATCAAATTTTAACCTGAACATAATATATGCTTAAATAATAGAATTTTGATAAGCAGATAATTTAAAATATTTTTACTGCTAATCATTGAATAACAAATAAATTAAAAAAATAGTTGTTGTTTTTAATTAATAACTATGTGTTTAATTAGATAAATTCAAAATTTGAAAAAGTTAATTTTCATTCTTTTACTTTTTGGTACAACAACATCTTTTGCCCAAGCTAACTTTAGCAGGTTTAGTTTAGGTTTGAGTGGTGGAATTACAAATGCCATGACAGGTTTAAGATATGGTATTGTGGGTAGTACTCCTGGAGTTGTGACTAAAAGAACTTTTGCCATTAATAAGGAGAAGTCTTTTGGTGGTTCT
>JBDSHZ010000019.1:0-4624 GCA_039918235.1 Pelobium sp. | reverse complement strand
TCCTGCATTTTAGCTTCATCTTTACCATAAAGCGCTTCTACTATCCTACGCTCAAAATATACCGTAAAGCCTTCATTTAGCCAGAAATCATTCCATGTTGCATTGGTTACCAGGTTTCCGCTCCAGCTATGTGCCAGTTCATGAGCTACCAAACTCACTAAAGAACGGTCGCCGGCAATAACAGTTGGCGTAGCAAAAGTGAGCATCGGGTTTTCCATCCCTCCAAAAGGGAAGCTTGGCGGTAGCACCAAAACATCATACCTGCCCCAACGGTAATCACCATAAATCTTTTCTGCAGTAGTTACCATTTTACCCATATCGGCAAACTCATAAGCTACCTTTTGGAGCATTACAGGTTCTGTATAAACTCCTGTTCTTTTATCAATCGCCTTAAAGGCAATATCGCCCACTGCCAATGCCATTAAGTAAGAAGGAATGGCATGTTTTTGCTCAAAATGGTAAACCCCAGTTTCATTTTTTTCTGTTGGATTTTCTGCACTCATCAATGCTAATAATTCTTTGGGAACGGTAATATCAGCAGTGTATGTAAATCTGATTGCTGGACTGTCTTGTGTTGGAATCCAAGTTCTTGCTAAAATAGCTTCAGACTGTGTGAATAAAAAAGGAAATTTTTTACCTGCAGTTTGTTGTGGATTTAGCCATTGTAAAGCTGGTGAATCTTTACCTGTGCTATAAAAAATATGAACTTTTTTAGTTTGAGGAGTAATCTGAATACTGAGTGGTTTTCCCATAAACTCTTTCTCATCTCCTATGGCAAAAAAAGCATTTTCCTTTTCATCATCTAAAGTGACTTTCTCAATATTTAACCCTTTAACATCAAATACAATTTCATCAATTCCTCCTTTATGATTGATGGTCCAAGTGGCTTCTCCATTTAGCTGTTTTTTATCAAAATTAACTGCCAGTTTTAAATCAAGGTGGGTAACAATGGCAATATCAGGTTCCGAATAAGAATGCGGATCGGAAACAATTAAAGAATCTTTTGTATTGCTAGCATCCACTTTTTTAGCATTCTGTGAACATGCAAATATCAATAGGATAGGTAATAGGAGAATTAATTTTTTCATATCAATTATTTAAATCTTACTGCAACTTTAATTTTTTGGGGCAAACCATCAGCTGAGCCATGCCAACCACTATAATTTTTGATCAATTTAACAGCTTTATCATCAGCTGTTTTACTGTAACTTTTAACAATCTTAAAATTAGTTAAAGTTCCATTAGCTGTAATTATAAATTCAACATTAACCCTTGCTCTTACATGATTGGGCAGTTTAGCATTTTCATCAAGATATTTTCTGAACTGAGACCAACCACCGTTTGGACCTCCTAAAATTTCTTCACTTGTTTTGTTTGTGGTTCCATAACCCACTATCACCGATTCTGATAATGCTTTTAGTTCAGGCTTTAGCAAGATATTTATAGAATCTTGGGCTTTCGCCGATAAGGATTGCGTTTCAAAACCAATATAACTTACCGTTAAATAGGCCTCATTGCTAACCGGAATTTCAAATACGCCGTTGATGTCTGTCTGAGTGGCGATGCCTGTTTCCTTATCTTTGATAGCAACTCCTGGTAACGGTTCATTGTGATCTGAATCAGTAATTCTGCCCTTTAAAACATTGCTTTTTGTATTAGTAGTAACTAAACTCATCCTACTTTTACTCAGCGCAACTATTTGATCAGCTTTTGCCGCTGCAACAGGCGCATTATTTGCTTTCTCCTTCTTAGCTTGATCATTTCTTTCCTCAATTTTAGCAACTGAGCTAGCAATGGCTGTTTTATTCTGAGCTCCATATCTTACTGCTATCACATCATTTAATGCTTCAGAATCAATTTTATCTGCACTCATCAAAGACTCCACTACAATTTCATCAGCAGGGGCATAAGACCTTAATGCTTTGTTAGGCTTATTCTTACTTTGGTTACTTACAATTGTTGGGCTTTCATTAACAATGTCAGCTAAGGATTCTAGTTTCTTATTTTCCTTAACAATAGAATCTTCAAGGTTATT
Organism: Pelobium sp.; assembly: GCA_039918235.1. Taxonomy (GTDB): domain Bacteria; phylum Bacteroidota; class Bacteroidia; order Sphingobacteriales; family Sphingobacteriaceae; genus Pseudopedobacter. The sequence goes on along the minus strand of JBDSHZ010000019.1, from coordinate 2,589 downwards.
CTCTTCTTTAATAATTGGAGCGGGTATATGCTCTTTCTTTTGCAGCTCATTTACTGCCATGGGCTGATTTTCTGGAGTTTGATTAAAATAAATACTAAATAATGCAATACCAAAAATAACAGAAGCCGCAATTCCCCATTGTTTTAATCCCCAAATTGATTTTCTTTTTTCCTTCTCAATTAACCTGCCCGCTAACCTTTCCTCTAAATCAGTAATATCTTGTTGTTGAATAGGAAAATCTTCAAAACCATCCATTGCATCTTTTAAAAAAGGATCGTCCAAGGCCTTAGCTTCCAAATCATGCATCTCTGCATTATTCAGTTCTCCGCTAAAGTATTTACGGACAGTTTCAATATCATTATAACCGCTATTCACTTTTATTTTCAATACAGATTTTTAAATTCCGCTTCCCGTTCTGGATAAAACTTTTGACTTTTTTGATTTCGAAGCCTGTTTTTTCTGCAACTTCTACATAACTCTTTTGCTGTAGGTAAAACAGTTCTACACTTAATTTTTGCTCTTCCGAAAGTGTTTCTAAACATTTTTCCATGGTGGATAAAGTCTTTTCTCTTTCAATACTATCATTAGGATGCAAAACAAAGTCGGATTCCATAAATTGATCATCAATGGCAACAGTTACCATTTTCTTGTTTTTACGCAACTCCATTAAACAGTAGTTTCTGCTTAAAACGTAAAGCCAGCTTTTAAAGTTTTTAACCTCATGCACTTTCAGCTTATTTACCAGCTGTTCAAAAATCTGCATCACGGCATCTTTACTCTCCTCTTGATCTTTAAAGTATTTAAGGCATACTCCATAAACTAAAGACATGTAGTGAGCATACAATTTACCCAAAATCTGCAAATCTCCCGATCTTTTATAATCAGAAACCATTTGCTCATCTAAAATAAAACGTTGGTTATTTTCCAAACTGCTCCTCATTCTTACTCAATGATAAAAAAAAAATTCAAACGTTTATGGAATTCATTCTATAAGAGCATCCTCATTAAAACATAAAATTATGAAAACATTAATTTCCACCCTTTTCTTAGCGATAACATTGATCGCATTTAAAACAGATGAGCAACAAACCGTTACTGGTTATGTATATGCTCAGACTGATAAAAACCCTATTCCTGGAGCTTTAGTTTACGCTAAATCCAATAATGGTTTAAAAACCCATACCGATAAAAACGGCTTTTTTAAGCTGAATGTATCTAAACTTCAAAAAAGTATTGTGATCAGTAGCTTAGGTTTTGTAACCAAAGAAGTAAATATCGGTACTGGTCCTTTAAAGGTCTATCTAGAAAATAGTCCTCAAATGCTAGAAGAAGTTGCTATTGTACGTAAAAATGTAGCATTGAATGCTCAAAAATCAGTGATATACTCCACAAGACCGATTAGTATTCAAGGTTTCAACGGTAATGCAGGAATGATTGCCATGGATTATAATACTGAATCCTATAACGCCATAAATGAAAATGGATTTAAAAATACCGCCTCAGATCCTCTTTCTACTTTCTCTGCTGATGTGGATGCCGCTTCTTACAGCAACATGAGACGTTTCATCAAAAAAGGGCAGCTTCCTCCTAAAGATGCAGTAAGGGTGGAGGAGATGATCAATTATTTTGGTTATGACTACCCAGAACCAAAAAATAATGACCCCATTGCCGTGATTACTGATGTAAGCGAAGCGCCATGGAATAAAAATCACCGTTTAGTAAGGATAGGTTTGAAAGCCAAAAGCATCAATAACGATCAGTTACCTGCTTCTAACTTGGTTTTTTTAATTGATGTATCAGGATCTATGCAAGGACCAGACCGTTTGGAACTGCTCAAAACTTCCATGAAATTATTAACCGATCAATTGCGCCCTAATGATAAAGTTGCCATTGTAGTTTACGCAGGTGCTGCAGGCTTGGTATTGCCATCAACACCAGGAAATGAGAAAATTAAAATTAAAGAAGCGTTGAACAACTTAGCTGCCGGAGGTTCAACCGCTGGCGGTGCAGGGATAAAACTGGCTTATGAAACTGCAAAAAACAGTTTTATTAAAGGGGGAAATAACCGGATTATTTTAGCTACTGATGGTGATTTCAACATAGGTGTCAGCAGTGATGGAGAAATGCAACGCCTGATTGAAGGTTACCGTAATGATGGGATTTTCCTAAGTGTACTAGGCTTTGGAAGCCAGAACCTTAAAGACAGCAAAATGGAAACCTTAGCTGATAAAGGCAATGGTAACTATGCTTACATAGATGAAATTAACGAAGCAAAAAAGGTGTTGATCAATGAGTTTGGAGCAACACTTTTTACGGTGGCCAAAGATGTAAAATTACAGGTAGAATTTAATCCATCAAAAGTAGCGGCTTACCGTTTAGTAGGTTATGAAAACAGATTGCTGAACAACGAAGATTTTAAAGATGATCAGAAAGATGCTGGAGAAATGGGTGCTGGACATACGGTTACCGCGTTATATGAAATCATCCCTTTTGGAGTGAAAGATGAGTTTATAAAAAAGGTAGATGATTTAAAATACCAAAATAATAAAGGATTCAAGATTTCTGATGATTTATTGACCGTAAAAATTA
>JBDSHZ010000018.1:0-2514 GCA_039918235.1 Pelobium sp. | reverse complement strand
TTAAAATCCCTTCTGTAAGAAATTACCTAGAAAATAAAATTGCCGTACACATTAAGAATTTAAAGAAATGGGGAGGTTTTTTTGTTTTGGTTGGGGCTATGTTGCCCATTCCACATTCTATTGTGAGTTTTGCCTGTGGTTTAATCAAATATGATTTTAAAAACTACCTGCTCTGGGCGGCATTCCGATTTCTACGATTCTTTATTTATGGTTTTGCTATCTTTAGTTTGATTTAGAAAATCAAACTATTTTTGCCTTAAAGGGAGTAATTAATTAGAATTTCCAAATCAACAAATTAAGGCAGACTGCACAACAGCATTCTTTGTGGGGTGCATCTATCAATAGCTTTAAACTTTCAGAACACACTGGTTTACATTTCGACATTCAGTTTAGGTCTGCTGATGAAGTTTCTTACTTAAGAAATATGCTCATGCGCCCAGGCTTTACCTATTTTTTTAATGATAAAAATAATGCAACAGTAGGTTATGCTTTTATTTTTACCGATCAGGGTCCGGCAATAAACCACAATTTGATTGAACACCGAATTTGGGAACAATTTGTCACCAATGTTAAAGTCGGGAAAATCTCTGTAACCAATAGGCTTAGGTTAGAGCAAAGATTCGTAGAAACCAATACAGCTGCAATTTTTACCCAACGATTGAGGTATTTTAGAATTAGGTTATTTGAATGTATACCAGAAAGGCTTATCTACCAATACCAATAACCATGTACTACAGGTAACCACCTATTTAAAGTTTTAAAGTTGACCCTATAAGTAATTGCTATATCACAATAGAGAATAACATTTGCCAGATGCGATTGTGAATCTTAAATTTGCATACAAAATTTTATCATGACAGAAGAATTAGAACACGTTCAGTGCTTGATCATTGGTTCAGGCCCGGCAGGATATACCGCTGCTATTTATGCTGCAAGAGCAGATTTGAAACCCCTAATGATTACTGGCATGCAAATGGGCGGGCAGTTGACCAATACCACTGACGTTGAGAACTTTCCTGGTTATCCGGGTGGGGTAATGGGACCTGAAATGATGGAAGATTTTAGAAAGCAGGCAGAGCGTTTCGGTACGGACATCCGTTTCGGTTATGTTTCTTCTGTGGATTTTTCTGGTCCGGTTCATAAAGTAGTGGTAGATGATGCTAAAACGATTTTAGCGGATACCGTAATCATATCTACTGGTGCTTCTGCAAAATGGTTGGGTTTACCTTCCGAAGAGAAATACAATGGTTTTGGAGTTTCAGCTTGTGCAGTTTGTGACGGTTTTTTCTTTAAAAACCAGGATGTAGTGATTGTTGGTGCAGGAGATACCGCGGCTGAAGAGGCAACTTATTTGGCTAAATTATGTAATAAAGTAACCATGTTGGTGCGTCGTGATGAATTTAGAGCTTCTAAAACGATGGTTCACCGCGTATTGAATACCCCAAATATTGAGATTTTATACAATACCGACACCAAAGAAATTTTGGGTGATGGTAAAAATGTGACTGCTGTTAAAGTGCAGCATAACCAAACCAATGAGGAAATTGATATTCCTGCAACAGGATTTTTTGTCGCCATTGGTCATAAACCAAATACCGATATTTTTAAAGGTTGGTTGGAGATGGATGAGGTAGGTTATGCAATTACCAAAGCAGATAGCACCGCTACTGATGTGGAAGGCGTATTTGTTTGTGGTGATGCGCAGGATAAAATTTACCGTCAGGCGGTGACTGCAGCAGGTTCAGGTTGTATGGCAGCTTTAGAAGCCGAACGTTATTTGGCTGCTAAAGAATTTGAAGTACAGGAATAATGATTATCCATTAATACTATAATTAAGGTTTGGGTTTACCCAAGCCTTTTTTTATGCCTTATAATAGGGCTTTATGCTATATTTTTATAGATTTGTTTAGAGACATATCACATGAAGTTATACTACAAAATCACCTGTTTTTTCATTTTGCTAACCACATTATCATTTGGGCAAATAAAAGATCCTAATCTCGGGATTATTCCTGCACCACAAGCTGTTCAAATTAAATCGGGCTTTTTTAAGCTTACGGCCAAAACGGCCTTACAGTTTGAAACTGAATCCGACCGAAAAGTTGCAGAATTGTTCAGAGACTTGGTAAAAGAAAAGGAAGGTTTTGAGTTGGTATTAGCAAAAGCTTTTATTGTTGCGCCTGAAAGTATGATTTCCTTTAATTCGGCTAACGGAGCTGATTTTTCAGAAGAAGCTTACAGCATCAATATCAATGAAAAAAATATTCAGCTAAAAGGAAAGGAGAGAGGTGTTTTTTATGCCATGCAAACACTTTCTCAATTGTATTTAAATAATTTAGAACAGCATCAACTCCCACAGTGTGTGATTACTGATGCGCCAAGATATGCTTACCGTGGACTGCATTTAGATGTTTGCAGACATTTTTTCTCAGTAGATTTCATCAAGAAATACATTGACCTCATGGCCATGTATAAGCTCAATAATTTTCATTGGCACTTAACGGATGATCAGGG
>JBDSHZ010000017.1:0-53448 GCA_039918235.1 Pelobium sp. | reverse complement strand
TTAGGTAATTTAGCTTTTATTATGAATATCAATACAGAAGAACTGGAAAAGGAATTCAACTTTAGAACAGCTAGGAGCGGAGGTAAAGGCGGGCAGAACGTAAATAAAGTAGAAACAAAAGTAGAGTTACTTTGGGATTTTAGAAATTCGGCTTTTTTCACAGATGCAGAAAAAGATAAAATCGCCATGCGTCTTTCCAATAAAATTAATAAAGAACATATTTTTCAGCTAGTTGCAGAAGAAGACCGCACACAATTAAGGAATAAAGCGATTGTTATAAAAAAAGCAATGGTATTGATTGCTGAAAGTTTAAAAGAGAATAAGCCTAGAAAGCCATCAAAACCTAGTAAAGCATCGGTAAGAAAAAGATTAGATGATAAAAGGAAACAGGCACTCAAAAAAATAAATAGAGGTAGTGGTTTTGATTCTTAGCCACTAATTAAATCTATAAAATAAATCTACTGAACCATACTGATGAGAATGAATCATCGCTTTTTCCTCCTTAGTTTTAAAAATCACAGAAAAATCTACGGTCCATCTTTTCTTGGCATAAGCAATTCCTATCTCTTGTGAAAAAACTAACGGATTGGTTGTAAAAGTAACGGGTCCTTTGTCTTTCCTAAATAAACCTCCGCTAATGGTTGCATCGTAAGCAACAAAATTTAATGTTGGTTTTAAAAAAAAGTAAAACTCCTTTTCATTTACTCCAGCTTCCTGATAAGTGCTCACATTACTTTGAGTGGCAACCGAATGGTAAAGCGGATTTAAAATACCAGTTCTAAATAAAATTCCTGCACTTAAGCCACTGTAAGTATTTCCTAAATAAATATCAATTGGTAAAGAAAAGTCGATTGTTTTGGTTGCAGATCTATTTAAAAAATAATTTAGATTCAGTACAGCATTAAAGCCAATTTCATCTTTTACCTGATATTCCCAACCTTTTATATCATAAAAGCCAAAAGTTTTATGGATCAATTCCTGAACTGCTTTGCCACCTGCCGAAGGACCAACAGTGCCAACTTGTAAAGATAATCTCCCTGTATTTTCATTAGATTTCAAAACCTGTAAAGAACCTGCAGCATATAAGTAGGTTGCAAATGGACGGTCTACAAAAGAGATATTAGAAATTCTACCAGCTTGCGCATTGTACATGTACTGGCCAATGCTTGCGCTCCATATTTTTTTCACCTGAATAGGAGCATCTGGATTTTTACTGAGGTAAACGGAGTCAAAATGAGTTTCGCTTTCCATTGCTTTTTTAAAAGTGATAAACAAGCCATTGGTATAATACCTATCCTGACCTGTGCCCAAAAAAGAGTCGTTTTCACTTTTAAAACCTAACTCGCTTTTATAAGTTTTGGATTGGCTAAAAACTAAATTAGAAGCAAGTAAAAATAAAAAAAAGGTAAAAATTGAAAAACGCATAAAAAAGGCCGAATTGGGTTCGGCCTCAAAATTACTATTATTTAACTTCATTAAGAATCTTGTTTTTTGGCTTCTTCTCTATAAACAATATTCATGTGATTTTTTACTTTTTGGGTGTACAAAGCCAGATCAATCACGCTCAACATATCAGTAACATAATGGAAATTCATGTCTTTAATATAATCAGCTTTAATCTCTAAAATGTCTTTTTCATTTGATTTGCAGAGAATCACATCCTTAATATTTGCTCTTTTTGCAGCCAATATTTTTTCTTTAATACCACCTACAGGCAATACTTTTCCTCTTAAAGTAATCTCGCCTGTCATGGCCAAATTACTTTTCACCTGCCTTTGTGTAAATACTGAAGTTAAAGCGGTAAGCATGGTAATCCCGGCAGAAGGTCCATCTTTTGGCGTTGCACCTGCTGGTACGTGGATATGTAAATCCCATTGATCAAACAAACGGTAATCAATACCTAAAGCCTCAGAATGTGCCCTGATGTATGCCAAAGCAATAACGGCAGATTCTTTCATCACATCGCCTAAGTTTCCGGTTAAAGTCATTTTGCCTTTACCGGGGCTTAAACTCGCTTCAATAAACAAAATATCGCCACCAACGGAAGTCCACGCTAAGCCAGTAACTACCCCTGCAACATCGTTTCCTTCATAAGCATCTTTATCGTAATATGGTGGCCCTAAAGTTTTCTTAACATCGTCATAAGAGAAATTGGTGTTGTATTCTTCTTCCATGGCAATTTTTGTTGCCGCACCACGAACAACAGAACCTATAGTTTTTTCCAAACTTCTAACACCAGATTCTCTGGTATAATCTTCAATTATTTTTTCAATAATATTTGGTCTTAAAGCGATGTCTTTAGCCTTTAAACCATGCTGTTCTTTCTGCTTCGGCAATAAATGCTTTTTAGCGATTTCAACTTTTTCTTCAATGGTATAACCGTTCACCTCAATAATTTCCATCCTGTCTAATAAAGCAGGCTGAATATTATTCAAGGAATTTGCTGTCGCAATAAACATCACGTTTGATAAATCGTAATCTAATTCTACAAAATTATCTACAAAAGCACTGTTTTGTTCTGGGTCTAAAACCTCCAGTAAGGCAGAAGACGGATCACCACGGAAATCATTTCCTACCTTATCAATCTCATCTAAAACAAAAACAGGATTAGATGAACCTGCCTTTTTTACAGATTGGATAATTCTTCCTGGCATTGCACCAATATAAGTTTTACGGTGGCCACGGATTTCTGCTTCGTCTCTGATACCGCCTAAAGCCATTCTCACGTATTTTCTACCTAAAGCTTTTGCAATAGATTTCCCCAAAGAAGTTTTTCCAACTCCCGGAGGACCAACCAAGCAAAGTATTGGTGCTTTCATATTATGTTTTAGCTTTAGTACAGCCAAATATTCTATGATACGTTTTTTAACCTTGTCTAAACCATAATGGTCTTTGTCGAGGATTCTTTCTGCCCTTTTTAAATCAAAATTATCTTTTGTGAAATGAGCCCAAGGAAGTTCCAGCAATACTTCTAAATAATTGATCTGCACAGAATAATCTGCCGCAGCAGGATTCATTCTCATCAGCTTATCCACTTCTTTATTGAAATGATTTGCTGTGTCTTTACTCCATTGTTTCTTTTTCCCTTTTGTTCTTAAATCATCCGCTTCCATATCCGGCGAGTTGCCGCCTAATTCTTCTTGGATGGTTTTTAGCTGTTGGTTTAAGAAATAATCTCTTTGTTGTTTATCTAAATCAACTTTTACTTTGCTTTGGATCTGGTTTTTCAATTCCAACATCTGCAACTCAGCACTTAAATGAGTAAGCACCATGGTTGCCCTGTCCCTCAAATTAGCAACTTCCAGCATCAATTGCTTATCCGCAACGGTAGCATTCATGTTTGAGGATATAAAGTTGACAAGGAAAGGAACACTATCAATATTTTTAATTGCAATAGCTGCTTCTGAAGGGATATTTGGAGAAAAATCAATGATTTGCATCGCCAGTTCTTTAACAGATGCCACCATCGCCTTAAATTCTTTATCAACTTTGGGTCTGATTTCTTCAAACTTTTGCACAGAAGCCTTCATGTAAGGTTCTGTTTGCACTTCCTCAATTAGTTGAAACCTATTTTTACCCTGAATGATCACAGTGGTGTTGCCATCAGGCATTTGAAGCATCTTTACAATTACCGCTACTGTACCTACGGTATTTAAATCTGTAAAAGTAGGGTCTTCTATGCTAACATCTTTCTGAGAAACTACTCCAATAGTTTTATCTCCTTTGTAGGCATCTTTAATCAGTTTGATGGATTTATCCCTTCCTACGGTGATAGGAATCACTACTCCAGGAAAAAGAACAGTATTTCTCAATGGAAGAATGGCCAATATTTCCGGAGTTTGCTCATTGTTCATTTCTTCCTCATCTTCCTGAGACATCAGCGGAAAAAATTCGGTATCTTCATTTATTAATGGTAATGCTTGGTTAAAATCGAATGGATCGAAATTGCTCATATAAAAATTGTGATTGAACGCCATATTGACAGAAAAATACTGAAAACAATGCGAATGTAAATATTGTTTGAATTTTGCAAGCTTTATGCCAATACAATGAATTAGCGCTAAATTCTGAATTTAAGTCTAAATTTCATCAGAAAAGTATTTTTCTCATGAAATAAAGTCAGGTGTGCAAAAGAAATAATAATAAAATACTTACGTTTAAAAAGCGAATACTAAATTTGAAGTTTAAGGAGTATTCAAAGAATAGCGAATGAAAAAGCAATTATTAATAATTTTTATCGGATTTACACTTTCTAGCAATGTAGTATCAGCGCAATCTTCTTTTGAGCGGATGGGCCAAAAAGCAATGATGGGAGGGGATTTTAGTACAGCTTCTAATTATTTCACTAAAGCTTATGATGCCGACAATAGCAACATGAATGCTTTATGGCTGATTGGCTATTCCAGCTATCATGCCGCTGATTACAAGAAATCAATTGATGCTTTTGATAAGTTACTGGCTATGAAACCTACTGAAACTGCTGCCTATTATTACCGGGGAAAAGCCAAAGTTCTGTATTCGGGCACCATAAAAGATTTTAAATCTCCAGAAAGAGAAAAGTTATTGCTTGGAGCTATTAAAGACTTTTCTTCTGCAATAGATATGAATTCTTCAGATATGAAATTGTATCAGAATAGGGGTTTAGCCTACCAGGAATATGGAATATTTAAATCGCAGAAAATTCAGAATATTTATAACAAACCAGTCGCTGTTACTGCCATTAACTCTTCTATAGTAGATTTTCAAAAAGTGTTGGATGAAAATGGAAGTAGAAGAGATATTGCTGCTCAGATTGATAAATCTAAACAATTGTTGGCTGATATTAAATAATCAGAACAGTCCTTTTATTTCGTAGTCATTTAATCCTAGGATCAATATTTTTTGATGCTTCTTGATGCTGTACGAAGAATCTGGAATAAACTCCAGTTCCTCCGTAGTATGATAAAGCATGTTATCAACCTTAGTATAGACAGTAAATTTTTTGGGTTTCCCCTCATCCATCCAAATTTCTATTTTCCGGGTTTTTAAATTATTATCGATGGCGGTATAAATAATTTTTGTTGCAGTAGAATCCTTGCTGTAGCTATCTCTCCAAGCTCCTTTATTAATATCTGATTCAATAAATAAGGCTAGTTCCGTATTCCAATTGGTCACTTTTAGGGTATGCTTTTCAGTAATTTTATTCTTAGCTACAGATTTAGTGATGGTTGGATTTTCTTGATTTAGTTTTTCAGCTGTTTTTGTGAAATAGGTTTGCAGGTCATAAAAATAAATTTTACGACGATCATTTTTTTTATCAGCTGAAAAGCAACCAGAAAAAATCATCAAAATTAAAACAGCTTTAATCAGATTTCGCATTAGATCAGTACTGCACCTCCCATTTCTTTTGGAGCTTCAATATTCATTATTTTTAAGATTGTTGGTGCCATATCTCCTAATTTACCATCTTTAATAGATTTGTAATCTTCGTCTATCAAAATGCAAGGGACTAAATTAGTAGTATGTGCTGTATTTGCTGAACCATCATCATTGATCATAAAATCAGCATTACCATGATCAGCAATGATGATGAAAGAATAACCGTTTTTAATACCAGCTTCTACCACTGCTTTTGCACAAGCATCCACAGTTTCTACTGCTTTTACCACAGCATTAAACACCCCAGTATGCCCAACCATGTCTGGATTGGCAAAGTTTAAACAAACAAAATCAGGCCATCCCTTTTCCAGTTCCGGAATAATTGCATCTCTAATTCCTGATGCACTCATCTCTGGCTGTAAATCATAAGTAGCAACTTTGGGAGAAGGAATCATGATTCTTTTCTCATTTATAAATTCTTTCTCTCTTCCGCCTGAAAAGAAAAATGTTACGTGTGGGTATTTTTCAGTCTCTGCAATTCTGATCTGATTTTTATGATGTTGTTCTAAAACCTCTCCCAATGTATTTACTAAATCATCTTTAGTGAACAAAACTGAAATATTTTTATAAGTCTCATCATAGGTAGTCATGGTAAGATAATGAAGCTTTAATGGCTTAAGGTTTTGCTCCGGAAATTCTTTTTGTGTAAGCGCCAGCGTAATTTCACGGCCTCTATCTGTTCTAAAATTAAAACAGATTACTACATCTTCCTCTTCAATAAGGGCAATGGGATTTCCGGAATCATCCGTTTTCACCAAAGGTTTTATAAATTCGTCAGTAATACCTTCAGCATAAGATTTCCTTAATCCTTCTACTAAATCTTTTACTTTTTCTCCTTCACCTTTTACCAATAAGTCATAAGCCAATTTCACTCTTTCCCATCTGTTATCGCGGTCCATAGCATAATACCTGCCCACGGCAGAAACTACTTCTCCAACTGAATGCTTTAAATAATTATTAAGATCGGTAATATATCCTATACCTGAATTTGGATCGGTATCTCTACCGTCTGTAAAAGCGTGTATATAAACTTTCTCTAAACCAAAAGTTTTTGCGGCGTCGCATAAACCTTTGATGTGTAGCGTATGTGCATGCACACCACCGTCTGAAACTAAGCCAATCAAATGAACTTTTTTGCCTTTTTCTTTGGCGTATACAAAAGCGTCTTGCAATGCTTTATTATTGTTTAGTTCTCCTGTTTTTACTGCATTGTTAATCCTGCCCAACTCTTGATAAACTACTCTTCCAGCACCAAGGTTCATATGTCCAACTTCTGAATTACCCATCTGCCCGGCGGGTAAACCAACAGCTTCACCTGAAGCTTCTAGCTTAGAATTAGGATATTTCTGTAAACAGCTGTCAAAAAACGGAGTATTTGCAGCAAGAATGGCATTAGAAGAATCGTTTTTACCAAATCCCCAACCATCTAAAATTAATAAGGCAACTTTTTTATCTTTCACAATGCAAATATAAAATTTATGATGGAGAAGAAATTAAAACATTTGTTTTTAAATACATTTTAATTAGTTTATGGCATTATTTATGAGCTTTATTGTGTAATTTTATTTTAAATTATGAAATATTCATTTACTCTTGTTCTTCTTTTGCTGTTCAAAGTAACTTTTGCTTTTGATACGATTGATGATGTAGCTGGTTTTTTTAAAGCTGGAAATGTTAAAGAGATTGCAAAATATTTCTCTTCAACTGTAGAACTATCCGTATTGGGTCAGGAAGATATTTATTCTGCAAGTCAGTCTGAACTGATTTTAAAAGATTTTTTTGCCAAGCACCCTCCTGTAAGCGTAAAAGTCATCCATAAAGTTACCTCCAATCCAAATTTTAAATTTGGAGTGATTATTTTAAACTCTTCCAAAGGAAATTATAGAATTAGCTTTGACCTGAAATCGGCAAATGGGAGTTTTAATATCTCTCAGATCAAAATTGAAGAAAATAAAGAGTAGTAAGTTTAGAAATTTTATATTTTTGAAATTCTAAATGAACATATTTTGGATCAAGACGCACTAAAAGAATTTATTTCCCATTCCTTAAAAGAAGATGTTGGAGAGGGTGATCATACCTCATTAGCCACCATATCTTCCAATGCACAAGGAAAAGCAAAACTGCTGATTAAAGATACAGGTATTATAGCTGGAGTAACTGTTGCACTGGCTATTTTTAAAGCTGTAGATCATTCATTGATTGTTGAGGTATTGATCAATGATGGTGCAGCTGTTAAACCCGGAGACATTGTACTTTACGTAAGTGGAAGCGCAAGATCTATTTTAACTGCCGAACGTTTGGTATTAAATACCATGCAAAGGATGAGCGGGATTGCCACCACAACTCATGAAATCACTACTCAGCTTTCAGAAACGAATACAAAAGTGTTAGACACCCGCAAAACTACACCTGGGATAAGGTTTTTGGAAAAGGAAGCCGTGAAAATTGGAGGAGGTGTAAACCATCGTTTCGGTTTATATGATATGATCTTGATTAAAGACAACCATGTAGATTATGCTGGTGGAATTACCAATGCGATTACTTTGGCTCATGAATATTTAAATAAACTTCACAAGAAAATTCAGATAGAAATTGAAGTGAGAAATAAAAAAGAGCTGGAAGAAGTTTTAAATATTGGCGGAGTTGATAGAATATTGCTCGATAATTTTAAATTTGAAGAATTGAGAGAAGCTGTTAAAATAATTAATGGTAGATTTATTACTGAAGCATCAGGAGGGATAACTCCTGAAAATGCATTACATTACGCAAAATGTGGAGTAGATTATATCTCAATGGGCGCACTTACCCATTCTGTTAAAAGTATGGATATGAGTTTGAAAGCCACAGTTTAAAAAAACAAGCATCATTCTTTTGGATAATAAGCAGTTAATTTAGGTAAGATACATGATATCAGTTTACTCAATCGGGGCATTATTGGTAGCTTATCTTTTTGGTTCAATACCCTCTGCGGTATGGATCGGTCAAGCCTTTTATGGTATTGACGTAAGAGAATATGGAAGTGGGAACGCCGGAGCAACCAATACTTTTAGAGTTTTAGGAAAAAAAGCTGGCATACCTGTTATGCTGGTTGATATTTTTAAAGGATGGACTGCAACCAACCTTGCGTTTTTTATTGGACTTTCAGTCACCGGACCAGAGCATTCTATACAATACGTTAACTACCAATTGGCATTAGGGATAGTAGCAGTTATGGGACATCTTTTTCCTGTATTTGCAGGTTTTAGAGGAGGTAAAGGTATTGCCACGCTATTTGGTATGATTTTGGCAGTTCACCTTCCAGCAGCTTTGCTATGTGTTCTTGTCTTTGTTGTAGTTCTATTGTTAACCCGTTATGTTTCGTTAAGTAGCATTTCTGCGGGTTTTACATTTACATTAAGCGTAATATTTGTTTACCAAGTTTCTGTAAAGGCAATTGTAATTTATGGAATGTGTATCTGTGTATTGATATTAGTTACCCATCAAAAAAACATTGAACGGCTACTTAGAGGGAAAGAATCTAAAGTGAATCTGTTTAAAAAGAAATCAGTTCAATAAAAATTATGATTAAAAAATTTAAGATGTTCACTGTAATTGGAATTACAGTGTTATTAGCAGCATGTTCAACAGTTCCTTTAACAGGAAGACGTCAAGCTAATTTAGTAAGTGATGCGGAGATGCAACAAATGGCAGCACAGAGTTACAATGAATTTTTAAAAGATCCATCTACCAAAGTGGTGAACAATACTGCTCAAAGTAGAAAAGTAAAAGAAGTAGGCGCCCGTATTCAGAGTGCAGTTACAAAATTCATGAATACCAATGGCTATGCAGATCAGTTGGCGGGCTTTAATTGGGAATTTAACTTGGTAGAAAGTAAAGAAGTAAATGCATGGTGTATGCCAGGCGGAAAAGTAGCAGTTTATACTGGGATTTTACCAGTGACTCAAACAGATGCAGGTTTAGCTACCGTAATGGGACATGAGATTGCGCATGCAATTGCCAAACATTCTAATGAAAGATATTCAAATCAGATGATTGCACAAGGTTTAGGTTCTATTATAGGTGGGGCAGTGACCAATTCTCAAGCAGGTATGGGTGTTTTTAACCAAATATTTGGAGTTGGTGCTCAAGCAGGTGTTTTATTGCCAAATTCAAGAAAGCAAGAATCTGAAGCAGATCGTTTAGGGCTAACTTTTATGGCTATGGCAGGTTATAATCCTCAGAGTGCTGTAGATTTTTGGACAAGAATGGCTGCACAAGCTAATGGACAGGCACCACCAGAATTTTTAAGTACGCACCCAAGTGATGCCACAAGAATCAATGATATTAAAAAGTATCTTCCCGAAGCGCAAAAGTATTACGCTGCTAAATAGAATTTTATTTAAATAATGATAAAGAAAAGCTCCCATTTAGGGGGCTTTTCTTGTTATTTAGAAAAAATTTTAATCTAATTATGTTTTCTAGGAAGTTTTTTGTCAGTATTAGATGTTTTATGTGATTTTTAATCATTAAAAATATATGATAATCTTAAATTATTAAAAAAATAAGAGGTAAAATATTATGTTTTTATAAGGTTTTTATTTTTTAATGGTATTTTTTTGATTTTTTATTAATTTTTTCATGTTTTATGAAAATAATAAATAAAATAAATAAATCTGTATTGTTTTTGTCTCAATATGATATTGAAAGACGAAAGCAATTATTTAATTAACCCTAAACTAATAATTATTAAAATGAAACTAAACTTAAAACAAAAAAAACTCACTAAAGCCGTTATCTTAATGGCTTTTTTAGTGTTCTGTTGTGTAGCTATTCCATATTCTACCTTTGCACAAGATGCGGCTGGTGCAAAAACAGGAACTATCAATGATGTAGCTGCAGCTACAGCTGGCTCCCCAACTTTATCTGAAGTAGGTGAACAAGCAGGGCATAACAAAATTGCAATAAACATAATGTGGACTTTAATTGCAGGTTTTCTTGTAATGTTTATGCAAGCCGGATTTGCAATGGTTGAAACAGGTTTTACACAAAAGAAAAATGTTGCCCATACCATGACAATGAATTTCTTAATCTACGCAATTGGTATGTTAGGATTCTGGATCTCTGGTTTTGCAATAATGTTTGGCGGTGGCTTTAACATAGCTGCATTAGGTGGTTCTGCAGGTGTAATCCCTTCAGAGTATGTAATACATCTTTTCGGACATGATTTTGGTGTTTGGGGTAAGGCAGGATTTTTCTTAAGTAGCAAATACTATGATGTTGGTATATATACACTCTTTTTATTTCAAATGGTATTTATGGATACTACTGCCACCAGTCCTACTGGTTCAATGGCTGAAAGATGGACACTTAAATCTTTTATTATTTATGGGTTCTTCATCTCAATGATTGTTTATCCATTATATGGTAACTGGGTTTGGGGCGGTGGCTGGTTAGCTCAATTAGGTGCTAACTTCGGTTTTGGTCATGGTCATGTTGATTTTGCTGGTTCATCTGTTGTACACATGGTAGGTGGAGTTGCTGCTTTAGCTGGTGCCATTGTAATTGGACCACGCTACGGAAAATATGGTAAAAACGGCGAGGTTAAAACTATACCAGGGCATAATATACCTATGGCTATGGTTGGAACATTTATTTTAGCTTTTGGATGGTTTGGCTTTAACGCGGGTTCTACTTTAGCTGGTAGCGATTTAAGAATAGGTGTAATAGCAACCAACACCATGTTGGCAGGAGGTGCAGGTGCTTTAACTGCTTTATATTATATGTATATAAGAGGTGAGAAAGCTGATCCGGGAATGATTGCAAATGGTATGTTGGCAGGTTTAGTTGCAATTACAGCACCATGTGCTTTTGTGCCCTCTTTGTCAGCCGTTATCATTGGAGCAATTGCTGGTTTATTGGTAATATTTGCCTTTAATTTATTAGATAGAAAATTAAAAATTGATGATCCAGTAGGAGCTTTTGCTGTGCATGGTGTAAATGGAGCTTGGGGTGTTATTTCGCTAGGTTTATTTGCTGATGGTACTTATGGTGATGGTTGGAATGGTGTTAAAGGCAACGTAACTGGATTGTTTTATGGTGATAGTAGCCAATTAATAGCTCAGTTAATAGGTACAGTTACTTGTGCAGTATTTGTTTTTGTAGTGATGTACTTTTTCTTTAAATTACTGAATAAAATTGTACCATTACGTAGTAAAGAAGCAGATGAAATTGCTGGATTAGATATACCAGAGACAGGAGTATTAGGTTATGTAGATTAAAGTTTAATCTAGTCTTTTCTGCTAAAGACTTTAATATTTCAGCTAGTCATAAAGTTTAATCTTTGATTAGTTGAATATTAATTTTCCAATTGTTATAGTTTGAAGCCTGCGGAGGGGTCCGCAGGCATTTTTTATGAAATAGATTTTAATAATTATTTATTGTTTAACTAGCACCTCAATAATAGCTTTCGCTTTTAATAGACATTCCTCGTATTCTTTCTCTGCATCCGCATAGTAAGTAATGGCACTACCCACTTGAAAAGACAGGTATTTATTAGAGGAATTATACAATATAGTCCTAATAACCACATTGAAATCAAAGTCGTTATTAGGGGAAAAATAACCTATCGCTCCAGAATACATTCCTCTTTTACTCTTCTCATAATGTTCCATCAGTTGCATGGCTTTAATTTTTGGTGCACCGGTCATACTTCCCATTGGGAAAGAATTCTTGATCACTTCCACATTATCAATACCTTCTCTAAGCTCACATACTACAGTAGAAATCATCTGATGTACTTGTTTAAAGCTGTAAACCCCAAAAAGCTCCTCTACTTTCACCGATCCTTTTTTTGCAGATTTGGTTAAATCATTGCGTACTAAATCCACAATCATCACATTTTCTTGCTGTTCTTTTGGGTGATGGAATAAATCTTTCTTAATCTGCTCATCCTCTAAGATATTATTGCTTCTTCTTGCGGTACCTTTTATGGGCTGTGAAATTAATTTATTTCCTCTTTTGGATAAAAATCTTTCTGGGGTAGCAGAAATAATATATTTATCCCGCCATTTAAAATAATTTGAAAACGGAGTAGGAGAAAGCTGGTTCAATTTTTCATAAACTAAAGTTGGGTCAATTACTACATCCTCTGCAAAATACTCCATGCAGAAATTAGATTCGTAAATATTACCTTTTGAAATTTCTTTACGAATTTTATTCACGGTGTCTACATATTCCTGTTTAGAAAATCTGTCTTGAATAGCCGGTTTTGGATAAACAATTTCGTCTTTTAAAATCAGCTCATTTATTTTTTCCCAAATAAACTGAGCTTCATTACTTACGAGCGCTAGTTTATTCCCTTTTAATTTCAATAGATGCTTGGGTGCAAAAAAGAATAGATCAGGAAATTGAAGATGATCATCATTATCTGAAGAAAGCACCTCAATTTCATTTTTGAGATCATAACCTAAACCTCCAAAAATCCATTGGCTATTTTGCGCTCTAAAAAAAGTCAATTGATTAAAAGCATCATTCTGATTTTTACACTCCAAAATTTGGGTATAATCAAAAGCAATGATGAGGTCAAAACTGGAGTAAGGATCTTGATATTGATTAGAATCTAATACGCAACATATTTCAAACTGATTGGCAAAAGCCAATGCTTTTTTTTTGAAAGTTGAAATATCCTCAATAGTAATCAGCATAGCTCACACAAAAATAAAATAAGGATTCTTAAAATAGCTAGTAATCCTTATTTTTATTCGTTGCGCTAAAAATTAATCTTTATTAGGGACAATTAAGACCGGGCATTTGGCATGGCGGGAAACATTTTCTGCAACAGAACCAGATAGGAAATGATCAATCCCTGTTCTACCATGTGTTCCCATTACAATTAGGGAAGCTTGATAAGTTTTCGCTATTTCAATAATTTCGTCAGTAATATTACCTACTAAATTATATTCATCAACCGTTATTCCTTTAGCAAATTCTGATTTCAGCCTTTCGAATAATTTATCCGCTTGCTCTTTCTGAATGTCCATCATATCTGGTAATACCATTCCAGGATCTCCTAAAATAGGATCACCAGTTACATTCATGGCCATAGGCATTTCATTAATATGGATTAAGGCAACTTTTGCATTTAGTTTTCTAGCCAAGGCAAAGCCGTAATCTGCTGCTTTAAACGAATATTTAGAATCGTCAACTGCAATTAATATTTTTTCAAAAGCTTTTAAATTTTCCATGTTATTAATGATTTATGTTATTTTACACAAAATTCAGACCATCAATTACGCATTATGAATAATTCCATTGGTATTTGCCCTTTATCTGTGATTCCACTTAGAGCGCTCCCTGCTCATTCTTCAGAAATGATTTCTCAGCTCCTTTTTGGAGATTTTTTTGAGATGATAGAAAAGGAGGGTACATGGTTGAAAATCAGAAATAAAGCTGATGCCTACGAAGGTTGGTTAGATGAAAAACAAGTGCTGTTAATAGATGATTTAATATTTCATCAATATGCAGCAACACCTTCTTTTTTAACAAGCGAAGCCAGTACAATCGTTTTAAAAGGAAACTCAAAAGAACCTTTGTATCTGCCTGCAGGAAGTAACTTGCCTTTTTATCAGGATGGAAAATGCAAAATTGGGAAAGAAATTTATCAGGTAACTTCAAGCAATGTATTTGTTCCCAACAAAGAAGATTTTGAAGATCATGTGCAGGAAACCGCGAAAATATTTTTAAATGCACCTTATTTATGGGGTGGAAGAACTCATTCTGGCATTGACTGTTCTGGATTCTCTCAAATGGTTTTTAAAATGCTGGGCATACAATTGCCCCGAGACGCTTGGCAACAAGCTGAGTTAGGAAAAGTGGTAGATTTTTTAACCGAAGCCAAAGCAGGAGATTTAGCATTTTTTGATAATGAGGAAGGCAGAATTACCCATGTAGGCATCATGCTGAACAATAGCCAGATCATTCATGCCTCTGGTAGCGTAAAAATAGACCGGATTGATAACCAAGGGATTTTTGCATTAGATCAGAATAAGTATAGCCATAAACTGAGGATAATTAAGAGGTTTGTTTAGAAAGACGATATAATTGAAAGAGTTTTATTGAATATGAATTTATTAAACGAAATATGGAAGTTTAGTATAAACCCACAATTAAAACCTTTTAATAAAACATCAGTAAGTTTTGGTGGTTTTTTTAAAACGCTGCTGATATTTTATGGAGTTGCGTTTGTTTCTGCTATACCTATCATTATTATTGTGAAATTGATAGAAAAGATAAATGGAATAAATCTTAATGAAATAAGAAATAATCATTTTCTAAATATAAACCATGGATTTTATATTATCATAGTGATGGTTTTCCTTGGTCCATTGATAGAAGAGACAATTTGTCGTCTATGGTTATCATTTAAAAAGCCCCATATTATTATAAGTTTAATAACAATAATTTGGATTTTAACTACAAAGTTTCAAGGGATAATAATTTACAATCAAGTATTTGATTATCATTTTTTTAAAAACTTATTTTTTGCAATATTTTTAGGATTTGTTGGATTTTATATATTTCAAATTATAGCTCCCCAGAAAAAAATAAGCCCTAATTATTTTAAAATCCTTTATTGGTTTTCTTGTACCGGCTTTGGATTAATACATATCCTCAATTTTACGCCTATAAAAATAAACATCATATGGGTTTACCCATTTCTAGTTCTACCACAATTAATAATGGGATACTTTTTAGGTTATTTAAGATTAAGAAAGGGATTTTGGGTAGGAGTAGTTTTTCATGGTTTAGCTAACTTGGTACCTGCATTAATCTATTTTTTTGCGCAAAAATAAATTCAATAGTTTTAACTTAAATGTTAAATTTAATAAACGAAAAGAAAACTTACATCTCCTTCAACACCTTTTCTATCACCTCCAAACCTTCATCAATATGTTTTTTTTCTATAATTAATGCTGGGCGGAAACGGATGGTTTGAATCCCACAGCCTAAAAACATTACGCCTTTTTCCATTCCTTTACTCACAAAACTATTTCTTAATTCTTTAGATGGGAAATCGAAAGCGGTCAATAATCCTCTCCCTCTAACATTACTCACTCTTTCATCTTTTTTAGAAATAGCGAGTAATTGCTTTTGCAAATATTCACCTACAATTGTAGCATTCTCACACAAATTATCCTCTTCTACTATTTCCATAATTTTTGAAGAGCGTACCATATCTACCAAGTTACCTCCCCAAGTAGAATTAATTCTGGATGGAACTCTGAATACATTGGTTTCAATTTCGTCTAATTTTGCTCCTGCAAGAATGCCACATACCTGCATCTTCTTTCCAAAAGCAAGAATGTCAGGTCTGGCTTTTTCTCCAAAATGTTGGTGGCACCAGAATTTTCCTGTTAGCCCAACACCAGTCTGTACTTCATCATAAATCAATAAAGCATCGTTCTCATCACAAATCACCCTTAACTGCTCTAAAAATTCCTGACGGATATGGTTATCTCCTCCTTCAGATTGAATAGGCTCGATAATGATGGAGCATATTTCGTCTTTATAAGTTTCAAATGCAGTTTTGATCTGTGCGATAGAATGCGCTTCCCTTTTTAATAAATCCTCATAGTGCTCATCAGTAAAAGGAAATTTCATTTTAGGGACAGAAACTCTAGGCCAATCGAATTGAGCAAACCATTTGGTTTTATCTGGTAGGGTATTGGTTAGGCTTAAAGTGTAACCCGTTCTGCCATGAAAGGCCTGATCAAAATGTAAAACTTTGTGGCCTTTTTCTTTGGTGTAGCCTTTGGCAAAGTTTTTCTGCACTTTCCAATCCATTGCTGCTTTTAAAGCATTTTCTATAGCTAAACCTCCGCCAGCAATAAAAAAGGCATGAGGAAGGTAATCAGGTATCCCAACTCTGGAAAAAGTATCTACAAACTGAGCATACTGCTCGGTATAAATATCAGAATTAGATGGGTTTGCCATTGCCGCCAAAAAAAGGTTCTTTTTAAAGCTTTCATCCTCCATCATTTTGGGATGGTTATAACCCAAAGGTACAGATGCAAAACAGGTGAAGAAATCCAGCAAAGAACGGTCATATTTAGAATCATAAATTCTTACGCCTTTACTTTTTTCCATGTCAAAAGTTAAATCATATCCATCTGTTAGTAAATGTTTAGATAGCGTTTTTTTAACGTCCTGAGGAGCAACTGATAATTTGTACATATAAATTGGGTTTATTCAAATTTACTCAAAAAGCCTTAAATGAGCAAATTTAGGCACTTTTTGAACAATGTGAATGAATATAGGTTTAAACTGTTTAAACCTCTATTTTGAACTATATCCGTTTGCAGTCTTTGAAAGGAAAAATAGGAGCGTAACAAAAAGAGAGGAATTTCTGCTTAATCTATTTGAACTTGTCCAGCATCCCTAATATGCCAAACATCCCTCCGGTATGAATCATTAAAACAGCATCCCCTTTTTTAAAGTAGTTTGTGTTAACTAAATCCTGTATCGCAAAAAGTACTTTTCCGGTATAAACCGGATCAATCAGAATACCAGTTTTTTGAGAGAAATCTTTAATAAAGGAAATCAGTTCTGGGGTTGTTTTGGCGTATCCTCCAAAATGGTAATCTTCATGAATTTGATAGGTTGCAGCTGGATTTAAAAGTAGAGGCTGGATATCCTTTTTAAGGAATGACGCACCTTTTAAAACTGGAATCATATTAAAAATAGAGGATAAATTTTTAGCAACAATTTCATTGATGATTCCTGCTGATGTAGCTCCAGTTCCTGCGGCGCAAAAAATGTGATCGTAAGTTTGATTCAACTCTTCAATAATCTCTCTACATCCTTTAGCAGCTTCTACGCCAAAACCACCTTCATCAATAAAATAGCTGTAGCTATGATTTTTAAAATATTGATGAAACAAATCTTGTTTATTTTGATAGGCAACTCTGCTCATCGGTAAAAGATTCATGCCGTAAAGCTTACATAAATCTAATAGCTGATTGTCGGCTTCTTCACCTCTAACAAATGCCGTAGTTTTAAACCCGAATTTTGCACCTGCACAGGCAGTGGCTAATAAATGATTGGAATAAGCCCCGCCAAAAGTAACTAAATGACTTTTATGCTCTTCTTTTGCTTTTAGTAAATGATATTTTAATTTCCTCCATTTATTGCCTGAAATAAAAGGATGAATTAGATCATCTCTTTTAAAGAACAGCCTGATGTGATCAGTAATGGGGGGATATCTGATTTCTTCTTCTGGGCTATTAAATTCTAAATTAATCACAAAAGCAAAAATCCTAAAATAAGCTCATAAAAGAGAACCTATTTTAGGATTTAAAATATTTCAATAAGGATTACTTACCTATTCCAAAACCAATTCCAGCAGTAGCAGCAGAATATTCACCAATGTTGTAAGCTCCGTATAATCTGAAGAATAATAAGTGAAGAGAGAAACCAACGCTACCTCTTAAACCAGCAATATCAGTTTGTTTAATTTTAACAGGGTCTGTAAATGTAGAGTAAGTTGGGGTTGTGGTAGCAGGAGGTGTAAATGTAGCTCCGGTTTCTAAAACAAAATCTCCCAAAACATTCAATTCAGTTTTTGAAGTGTTGTACCCTACAGATACGAAAGGCGTAAATACGGAAAGTTTTTTAGAAAGGATTGCATCAACAGTATATCCTTGTAATTTTACACCTACCCTTTGGTTCAAATCCTTACCGTCATTCCTGTCATTCAATTGATCTGCTATCGGTAATTTGTAGTTGTATTTTAGTTGGTTGTATCCAAACCCAATGGCGATATCAACAGGAACAATAGCGGCTGCTTTTCCAAAGAATAAACTGGTGAGTTCATGCTTAGCACCAAAACCCAAAACTTGAACTGCACCAAAATCGCCTGTTTCAGTGCCGATTTCTGGAGTATATCTAATTGAGATTTCTGTGTCATGAATTAATCCTACAGTTAATTGAATTTGTGGAGAAGGGGCAAATTTAATTCCTGAACTACTTGGTAAATCAAAGGTAGTTAACTCAGCACCATTATCATCTTTAAAACTTAAAGTTGATCCTGGCTGATCTGCACTAAATATTGCAGGGGAAGTATTATTGCCTTTAGCTTGAGTATATTGAGAAAGACCTAAATTATTTATCTCAAAAGTTTGATCACTTGTCGGAACAAAAGCGGCTGAAGCCTGTATCCTTAAATCAAATTTAAGTAGGTTTTTAGCTTTCGCAGAGTTATACCATCCACTGTTCATTCCAAATCCGTATCCTTTAAAAAGGGGAGTGAAATAAGCTTGAGATAATTTTGTGATATCAGATGGAAAATTATTCACCAAGCCAGTAACGGGAGGTCCATTTTGTGCAATAGTGAATAAAGGGATCGAGATCACGCATAACGCAGTTGTGGCGATTTTTTTCAGAAAGTTTATTTTTTTCATTTTCTAATTGATTAATTATCAATCACGAAAGTATATTTTTTTAATCAGAAAAGGAAAGAAATTTATTAAGATTAACGCTCTTCTTTTAAAAGTTTTCATAATTATAGGGTTTTGATTATAAAGTATATTACGTGGATGTATTTAAAAATGATACTGAATTTTATATTTTAATTAAAAATCAACAAAAAGAGATAAATAAGCGGTTCATGATCTCGTTCTTATTTGTAACCTGAACTGGTTGTTTATTAAATAATAATTCTTTAAAAAAGCTAGAACAAGCTTTTAATTAAAGGAAAGATATATTTTTGTAAAATGAATTCAGACGCAGATGCATTAGAACAAGAGGAGTCGGATCTTTATGAACATTTAAAAATTGTTGTAGATAAAGGACAATCTCTTTTACGCATAGACAAGTTTTTGATGCACCGGGTGGAAAATGCTTCGAGAAATAGAATTCAGAATGCCATAGATGCCGGGAATGTACTGGTGAATGGAAAGGTGATTAAAGCTAGTTATAAAGTTAAGCCTCAGGATGAAATCAGTATTGTTTTGCCCCATCCTCCAAGAGATACAGAAGTTTACCCAGAAGATATTCCGATCAATATCATTTATGAAGATGAAGATGTGATACTGGTAAATAAAGAAGCCGGAATGGTGGTTCACCCAGGTTACGGAAATTGGGACGGGACATTGGTTAATGCTTTGGTTTTTCATTTTAATCAGCTCCCTCAATTGCCTGGAAATGAAGGACGGCCAGGTTTGGTTCACCGTATAGATAAAGATACTTCTGGTTTATTGCTCATCAGTAAAAACGAAAAGGCAATGACCTATTTGGCGATGCAGTTTTATGATCATTCCATTACCCGAAGGTACAGGGCTTTGGTTTGGGGCGATGTAGCGGAAGATGGTAAAGTGGAAGGCTATATTGGAAGAAGCGCTAAAGACCGTAAAGTGATGGATGTTTATGATGATCCTGAAAAAGGAAAGTGGAGCATTACCCATTATAAAGTTTTAGAGCGTTTCAATTATGTCACATTGGTAGAATGCGAATTAGAAACTGGCAGAACCCACCAAATTAGAGCACATATGCAGCATATTGGTCATCCTTTATTTAATGATGCACCTTACGGCGGAGATAAAATTAGGAAAGGAACCATTTTCGCGAAGTACAAACAATTTGTAGAAAATTGCTTCGATATTATTCCAAGGCAGGCTTTACATGCAAAAACTTTGGGATTTATTCATCCCACAACAAAGAAGTATATCCATTTTGATAGTGATTTACCAGAGGACTTTTCTCAGGTTTTAGAAAAATGGAGAAATTATATTCAGAACGTATAAAAGCAAAATTCAAATCATAGCTTTGCATACTTATGGCGAAAAAGTTTATCAATTATAACGGAGAGATTTTAGATGAGGAGGATAAAATTTTCACCATTGCAAACCGTGGTTTTAAATATGGAGACGGACTGTTTGAATCTATGAGAATGAGCAAGGGAAAACTCAATTTCCCTGAATTACATGCCGACAGATTGCAGAAAGGCATGAAGACAATGAAGCTAGATGGCTACTCTCAGTTAGATGCTTATTTCTTAAAAGATAAAGCGGAAGAGATCAGCAAAAGAAATAAAATTGGACCGAATGCCCGTTTACGTTTAACTGTTTTTAGAGAAGATGGAGGTTTTTACACTCCAGAACAGAATAAACACGGCTATACATTAGATATAATGGCTTTGGACAGTTCTACTTATCAGCTTAATCCAAAAGGCTTGGTGATGGATGTTTACGATGAACTGGCTAAACCTGTAAATAAGCTTTCTAATCTTAAAACCTGCAATTCATTAACTTATGTAATGGCCGGTATTTATAAAGCACAGATGCATCTGGACGAGGCTTTTATTTTAAATCAACATGGTTTTTTATGTGAGGCAATTAGTGCCAATGTATTCTTAGTTTACAAAGGAGAATTATTTACGCCTGCTTTGAGCGAAGGTTGTATTGGAGGAGTGATGCGACAGGTAGTAATGCAGTTAGCAAAGAAGTTTGAGTTGCCAATGATTGAAGCTCAGATTAATCCAGAAATACTCAATGAAGCAGAAGAGGTTTTTATCACCAATGCCAGCAAAGGAATTCAATGGGTAATGGGCTATAACAGAAAAAGGTATTTTAATGAGGTTTCCAGATTTTTAGTGGATAAGCTGAATAAAGAAATTAGGTAAAAAGATTAAAAGTGGAAAGTGATAAGTTTAAAGTTTTAAATGAAAATTAAAACTTAGCTTAATCTTACGCCTCTTAGAAATTCATCAATTTTCATTCTTTTTTTGCCTTCCTGCTGTACTTCTTTTAAGCTGATCAAACCATTTTTGGTGGCAAAACTTAAAAATGTTTTTCCATCGGTTAAAAATCCTCCTGCGGAAATTCCGGGCTCTGTTTCTTCTTTTATAGCAGTATAAATTTTCAAACCTTTACCCATAAATTCGGTATAGGCAGTAGGATAGGGGCTTAAACCTCTAATCAGGTTAAAAACTTGTTGATTATCTTCATGCCAGCTAATTTTACAGTTTTCCTTAAACAGTTTGGGTGCATGTTTTAATCCAACCGACTCAAAGTTATCTTGAGGAATCTCTTGATAAGAACCTTCCTCTATTTGTTTTACAGTTTTTACCAATAGCTGTGCACCCATCACCATTAAGGCATCGTGTAAATCTCCGGCAGTCATGTCTTCTGTGATTTCAACTTTCTGAGAAAAAAGCACATCTCCGGTGTCAATTTCCTGTTTTAAGAAAAAAGTAGTGACGCCACTTTCTTTTTCTCCGTTAATAATTGCCCAATTAATAGGTGCAGCACCACGGTATTGCGGTAATAAAGAACCATGTAAATTAATGGTACCTTTTGTAGGCATATTCCAAACCACTTCTGGCAACATTCTAAAAGCTACCACCACTTGTAAGTCGGCTTTTAATGCTTTTAATGCGTCTAAGAATTCCGGATTTTTTAATTTCTCCGGCTGTAAAATATTTAGGTTCTGTTCAATCGCAAATTTCTTTACGGCAGATTCATTTAATTTTTGCCCACGCCCGGCAGGTTTATCCGGAGCGGTAATTACACCTACAACATTAAATCCGTTTTTTAATAATGAAGCTAAAGAGGCAACTGCAAAATCGGGCGTACCCATGAATATAATTCTCATGTTTATTTTTTTTAACTTTAATAACTTACTTCTTAGAAAACAACCTTAAAGTGTCATCAACTAATTGCTCCATTTTGATGAAATCATTTGCCAGTCCATAAACAGTTTCGTTCAAATTCTCTTCGTCGAAATTTTTGAAACCTTCCATTAATGTTAAAGGTCCCAAAGAAGTAGTCACATTTTGCCAATCTGATTGATGGTTATTGAACTTTTTTCTGAAGCTATCTGCGAAATCTCTGCTTTTGATACAATAGCCGTTCAGCTCACGCAATTTTAAAGCGTGTATGTTGTAATATACTTTTTGTTCGGCAATGGATTGATCACTCATCCAAACTGAAAAAAATATCCTTGATTTTGCATCTAAAGGTTTAAATGGGTCATTTGTCCAGTTTTTTTTATAAAGTTTTAAAACTACGGAATCCAATTTTATACCTACCCAAACTTCTAATTCCTTTTTTTTTAATAAAGATTGATCCAGTCGGTTTTTGGCTACTTCAAATTCATTGATATATTCTTTGTATTCCATCAGTATAAAGCTTTACCGAATTAATTATATAACAAATACTTTTTTCTGGTTTCTTTATATTGGCTCAAACCAGGTTCCCATGTTCCTCTAATTTCTTTTTCAGATTTGCCATCTATAATCTGTTGCATCAATATGTCATTTCCTGCCAGTTTATTAAAGAAAGAAGTGAAAAAATGCGCTTTATCTGGAAATTGTTGGTACAAGTCAATCAATAGCTTAATATTTAATTGTTTTTGTTTTCTAATGTTCTCCAAATCCATTGTTCTAAAATCAATGCCATAACAAACCTGATTTTCTAAAGGAGGATTTTTGCTCATTCCGGTAATACTTACCGGTGTAAAGGAGAAATTATATTTATCTTTCAATAAAGGATGACCCAAAACCTGAAAAGGAAATAAAGTCCCTCTACCTTGGCTAATGGCAGTTCCTTCAAACAAACAGATGCTGGGATATAAATAAATAGAAAGATTATTGGGTAAATTAGGAGATGGTTTTTCTGGTAAGATATAGGCTTTTGCATGATTATAATTAGCCACCTTAATAATTGTTAAATCACATTTCACGCTGTTATTCAACCAGCCTTCTCCATTGCACATCTGGGCAAATTCTCCAATAGTTAAACCATGAGAAATGGGAATGGGGTGCATGCCCACTCCAGATTTGAATTTTGATTGTAATATTGGGCCATCAACCAAATCTCCATTTGGATTTGGACGGTCTAAAATCAACAAAGGAACACCATTAGTTGCACATGACTGCATTACCCTTGTCATGGTGATGGAATAGGTGTAAAATCTTGCACCCACATCCTGAATATCAAAAATAACAATATCAATATCTTTTAAATCTTCTTTTGATGGCGCATTTTTTGGTCCATATAATGAAATTACGGGGAAGCCAGTTTTTTGATCAATATAATTCCCTACTTTTTCACCTGCATCCGCATCACCTCTAAAACCATGCTCAGGTCCAAAAATTGCCCGAATATTAATTCCCATACTTTTTAAACTATCTACTAATGGAGTGCCGTTAATCTCTGCTGTTTGGTTAATCACCAAGCCCACTCTTTTACCTTTTAAAAGCGGAATGTATTTTTCAGTCTGGTCTGCACCGGTAAGTATTTGCTCTTTCGCTAACTCAGTATACTGTTCCTTTAATACAACCTTTTGTGTTTTATTTTTACCAGCACTGCATCCATTACAGGCAATGGTAGCAATTGGAAGAAAAAACAATAGGGTAACAAATTTTTTAAATTGCTTCATAGAATGATGTGTTTTTCTTTGAAATGGTTGCATATTTGTGCGCATACAAATAAACAAAAAGCATTTGAATCTAGGATTATTTATCGCCAACAGAATTACTTTAAAGGCAGAACGTACTTTTTCTAAACTCATTGTGCGCATTGCCATTATTGGTATTATGCTGGGTTTAGGGGTAATGTTGCTTTCATTGGCTATTGTTAAAGGATTTAAAGCAGAAATAAGAGAAAAGGTAAGAGGTTTTAATGGGGATATTCAAATTATTAAATATGATCTGAATTCTTCATATGAAAATTCTCCATTCACTTTAAATGAAGAAGTGCTTAAAAATGCCAAGAAGTATAGAAGCGTAAAGCATATTGTTCCATTTGCAACAAAACCGGGCATTATTAAAGCAAATGACGAAGTAGAGGGAGTGGTATTAAAAGGGGTGGATGCTTCTTATGATTGGAGTTATTTTAATAACATTATCATAACGGGCAAGACCATAGATTTCTCTGATAGTGTTGCGGCTTCTAAACAGATTATTGTTTCTGATTTATTAGCCAAAAGACTCAATCTAAAAGTTGGGGATGATTTCTTGATGTATTTTGTTCAAGAGTCTTTAAGAAAGCGGAAATTTGAAATTGTAGGCATTTACAATACCGGAGTAGAGGAAGTAGATAAAACTTATGTGATAGGTGATATTTCTCTCATCAGAAGATTAAATGACTGGACAGTTGGAGAAGTTGGTGGCTATGAAGTACGGGTTTCAGATTTTTCAAAAGTTGATCATGATGCCATTGAACTCAGTAATTTTTTACCTCCGCAGCTTAAAACGGTGAGCGTAAAACAGAATTATCCCATCATATTTGATTGGCTTTCTTTATTAGATGTTAACGCACAGGTGATATTGGCTTTAATGCTGGTAGTAGCGGTAATAAATATGATTTCAGCTTTGCTGATTATGATTCTAGAAAGAACCAACATGATTGGATTGTTAAAAGCTTTAGGAGAAACAAATTGGGGTATCCGTAAAATTTTCCTTTACAATGCACTTTATTTGGTAGGAGTTGGGATGTTGTTGGGCAACGTAATGGGCTTAGGTTTAGGTTTTATCCAACAGCAAACTCATTTTTTTAAGCTAGATGAAGCATCTTATTATATGAAATTTATACCTATCCAATTTAATTTAATAGATGTATTATTCATTAATGCAGGAACACTCTTAGTTTGTTTATTGGTTTTATTAATTCCTTCTTTATTGGTCACCAGAATTTCTCCTGTAAAGGCAATTGCATTTAAATAACCTATTTCCCAAAATTCAATTTAAAGCTTAACCCTCCAGAGCCTATTTTTAAATCTTGATAACCTAATCCGCTTAAAGGGTATTTGATAAAAGGTTCTACAGATAAACTACTTCTCTTTGACAGCTTAGATAAAACACCAAAAGAAAAATTAACCGTTCTGGCAAATTTAAAATAAGAGAAGTTGCCTCCCGCCGGATTATCTTGTATTGTTCTCAAATTGCTAGCATTTACCCCTGAAATGGAATAATTAACTACTGAGTAATCATTCACGTATTTTTCATTAATCACCGTGTAAGAACTTATGCCAGAAGTAATAAAAGCATCCGTTTTACCCAATTTTAAATCTAATTTAAGGTTTAAAGGGATATCAATTCCCACCATTTTAGCATTGGTAATCTGCGCATTTGGCACAACAGCATAACCGGTATAATATGATGCTAATTTAAAATCAGAGGCTGATTTTTCATTTCCGTCAAAAGTTGAAGTTTGGCTATTAATTAATACTCCAGAAGTTAAGCTGATGTTTTTAGTCAGTTTTAAT
Source organism: Pelobium sp. (assembly GCA_039918235.1). Taxonomy (GTDB): domain Bacteria; phylum Bacteroidota; class Bacteroidia; order Sphingobacteriales; family Sphingobacteriaceae; genus Pseudopedobacter. The sequence continues at coordinate 27,789 of JBDSHZ010000017.1, read as the reverse complement.
TCAGAAGCTAATCCTATCCCTAAGTTAATGTGGTCATTCAATCCTCCAGCAGAAAAATTCATATACGTATTGGCATCAACCGAAAGGTTGAATTTCTTTTTTTTCAGCATTACATCACTTGTTGGAGAGTTCTTTAAATTATTTGCTAAAACAGGTGATTTTCCTAAATTATTATCATTGATAAAATTCTTTTCCTTCGCCATTAAATCACGCTCTCTTGTAAATAATCTGGTTTGCAGTGGAGCAGTTAGTACATTATAACTTAATTTTGTTTGATCATCACCAGAAGTCACAGCTAATTTTTCAATAAATGATTTTGCAATAGATTTAATTGTTTCCTCGCGTTCTCTGGTTTCTAATTTATCCGTAATGGCTAAAATGGTAAGCTTGTTTTCTGAAGCTTGATTTTTGATAGCTCGATCATTTGAAACCAAAACCTGATCAGAAACTTCATTTACCGGAGTCAATTTTCCAGACAATATTGGAGTTTTAGCAGTCTTATGAGTGGCCAAAGTTTTATTATCCTGATTATTTTTAAGGGTTTTCCCCGAAGTGTTATTTTTAGAAATAGATTCTGCAGCTATTGGCTGGGAATCTTTATTCTGATGATGAGAAGAATCATTGTGCTCAACTGTTACTTCAGGGTTATTAATTCGCGGATTTGTAATGTCTTTTTGAGTTTGTTGTGCTAAAGCTTGATCATTTCTTTGGGTATTAAAATCAGCATTATAGGTATTGAACATCCATAGTAAAGCTAAAGCTGCCGCAATACCACTTGGCAAACCAACCCAAAATATAATCGCTCTTCGCTTGCGTCTTTTGCTTTGGTTAAATTTTTTCCAGCCATCAGCAGCCATCTGATCATCATAATGATCAAAAGTATCCTTAATATGGTCTCTTAATGTCTTGTCAAATTGCTCGTTCATAATTCAAATAAAAGTGAGCCTTCACTAATCGCCTTAATTTCTCTTTTGCTCTTGATAAATAAACCCTGGAACTACTGGAAGGCATTTCCAATATATCAGCAATCTCTTCATGGGTATAACCATCAATCTCATAAAGATTAAAAACTACACGGTGCATTTCTGGTAATTCTTTTAATAAACTTAAAATTTCCTGAGCAGAAATCTTGCTGATGATCTGATGGTCCGCTGGTGCTTCATCAGCATACTCAATATCTAAAACATGGGCATGTTTAAGATTTTTTCTTCTGTTATCAATAGCAGTATTCACCACAATCTGCCTAAACCAAGGTTTAATCAGCCGGTTATCATCAAATGTTTTAATGGTTTTAAAAAGTTTGATAAAAGCATCATTTACAGCTTCCAAAGCATCATCTCTATTGATGCAATAGCGTAAAGATATGCCCATAGCATAGGCATAAAAACGCTTATATAGCATTTCTTGTGCTTTACTGTCTTCTTTACGACATTTATTGATCAGGTCTTGATCGCTAAATTCGCTATAGGGTTTACTCATTAAAAGCGGCTATGTGTCTTCTACAATATAAGGATATCCTTATTTTCTGTTTCTTATTATTGAAATTTTATTTCTTCAGCAACGTAACTGTTGCTATTGAACTCTCCTTATTTTTTATTTCTGGATAAGGATTTACACCATATAAAATAGCCCTATAGGTTTGTTTTTCAATATTAAAATCCAGTGTGTCTGGCAAAGAATTTTTTGAAGGTGAAATTTTAAGCGCAAAAGCTACGGAATCTGTTAAGTTTTTGATACTCAATTTAACAACTGCTTCTCCTGCCCAAACACAGTTAACTCCTTCAGGGCAACGGCTATCGCTAATTTCCTGAATAGTCAATTTAAAAGCATTTTCTGGAGTCGAGCCAAAATAGGTTGCCTCGTTAGGTTTTAATACTGCCTTTTCCCCAAAAGAAAGGGCATCAGGAGTGATCGTACTTTTTTCACAAGCGGCAAAGCATAAAATAAATATGAGTATGGAGCCAAAAGCAAATGTTTGAAAATTATTTAAGTACATGATGACGGTTTTATTACTCTTACGTTAATATGGTCTCATGTGCTACACTAGCTTATAACTTTTTTGCCTCATTCCAAAAAACATCCATTTCTACAAGCGTCATATCCTGTAGTTTTTTACCCAATGTTAATGATTTAGACTCTAGGTATTGAAATCTTTTAATGAATTTCCGATTGGTTTTTTCCAGCGCATTTTCAGGGTTGATGTTGATAAAACGAGCATAATTGATCAGAGAAAAAAGTAAATCACCAAATTCTCCTTCCGCTTTTTCATGGTCTATTGCTTCATCACCTTCAACGTTAAACTCATCTTTAAATTCCTGAAGTTCCTCTTCTACCTTTTCCCAAACTTGCTGTTTTTCTTCCCAATCAAAACCAACTCCTCTGGCTTTTTCCTGGATGCGTGAAGCTTTCACTAATGCAGGCAGAGAGGAGGGAACACCAGCCAAAACTGATTTATTTCCTTCTTTCAATTTAATCTGTTCCCAGTTCTGCTTCACCTGTTCTTCGGTTTCTGCAATTGCATCACTATAAATATGCGGATGACGGTTGATCAACTTTTCGCAGATTCCATTCAGCACATCCGTCATATTAAAATCGTTTGTTTCTGATCCAATTTTAGCATAAAATACCAAATGCAACATCAAATCCCCCAGTTCTTTTCTTATTTCCTGCATATCACCTTCCAAAATGGCGTCTGATAGCTCGTAGGTTTCTTCAATTGTGAGATGACGTAACGTCTCTAATGTTTGCTTTTTGTCCCAAGGACATTTCTCCCGCAAATCGTCCATAATTTGGAGTAATCTTTCAAATGACGAAGCTGGGGTAGTTTGTTGATTAAAGATGTTCATATTTAAAATTTACACAAAGATAAGAGATGATATTTTATTGTTAAGATTAGTTTTCTAATAAATAGTTTCTAAAATTTACATCATAATTCTGATCATTTGTTTAGGTGCATAAACGGTGATTAAAAAGTTAATCAAGAGAAAAAAAGGGTACAATAATTGGCTATAAACTGTGGCTAAAACTATTGTTAAATTTGATAATTTTAACAATTATACAGCAGAGAAAATTGAAAACTTTCGGTATTATTTTTAACGCCCAAAAAAGTCTAAATCCAAATAGGATTTCTATTTTAATTTTAGTGAGTTTTTGTTTGTTAATTGGGTTCAGCGGCTGTAGTTTGATTGGAAAAAATAGAGTTAGCAAGCATAAAGGGATTGAAAACTCAGACTTTGACCTGCCTCTTTTTTTCTACCCTTCCAAAACAGAAAGCTCAAAACCATTGGTGCTGTTTTTATCAGGAGATGGGGGATGGGTTAATTTTGATGATGAGCTGGCCATTAAACTTGCTGCCGATGGTTTTAATACGATAGGTTTAAGTTCAAGAAGTTATTTTTGGAGGAAAAGAAAACCTGAAGAGATTGCGAAAGATTTAGCTTTACTATTGTTGAAATACACCAGGGAATATGAAAGTAAAAAGATCATTCTTTTAGGCTATTCTTTTGGTGCCGATGTCATTCCTTTTGTATTCAACAGGTTGCCATTTTTTCTAAAAAACAATGTGGAGTGTCTTGTGTTGCTCTCTCCTTATGCTTCTACAGATTTTTTGGTGCATACTGCTGATTTAATCAATTTTGGTAGCGATGATAGGGAGTATAAAGTTGGAAGGGAAGTAGAAAAGGTTAGAATTCCAGTATATTGTTTTTATGGAAGAGATGAAAAAATTAAGGCATTGGGAAACGTAAAAAATAAAAGGTTTGTTCTTAAAATCCTTCCAGGAGATCATCGCTACACCGAACAACTTTATGAGGAAATCAACCAGAATTTTAAGGGAAATATAAATTGGTTTTATTGATAGCTGTGAAATGAAAGTAGGTTTTAGGATAACGATTTTCTTTTTGATTTTGAGCATTGCAAAAGTAAAAAGTCAGGATAAATTTGAGGCAAATGATTATCCTACACATATTCAGTATAAAAAATCTACAAAGCCATTATTGATTTTTATTTCTGGAGATGGGGGATGGAACGGTTTTTCCGTTCAACTTATCCAACAGCTCAATCAACAAGGTTATCCAACAGTTTCTTTAGATTCAAAAAAATATTTTTGGAATGCTAAAAACCCTGAGCTTTTCGCAAAATCCATGCAGCAGATTATTGATTACCATCTTAAACTTTGGAACAAAGAAGATTTTAGCATTATAGGTTATTCTTTTGGTGCCGATGTTGCTGCTTTTTTGCCCAATCGCTTTGAATCATCTACCTTGAATAAGTTAAATTCTTTAGTCTTAATTTCTCCAGGCTATTCAACAGGTTTTGAAGTGAAGCTGATGGGAATGTTGAGCAGTAGCGGACCTACCAATAATGAAAAATATAAGGTATATCCGGAGTTATTGAAAATGAAAAAACCAGTGCTTTGTATTTTCGGGAGTGAGGAAGAGAATGATTTCTCCAAAGGGTTAAAAGAAACAGATAAAATCCACAAACAAATAATTCCCGGAGGGCATCATTATGATGATGATATCAAATCTTTAGTCATACAGATTGTTAAAGGGCTGTAGTAAACTAACTTCCCTCAGAAACTCTACGGATTGCGGCTGGTAATTGTAATAAATGATAATTATGACTAAAAATTAGGTGTTTTTTCTCCCATTCAGGATTAAATTTCTCTTTGTATTTTCTTAATCCTTTAAACTGACCAAAAGCTTTAAAGTTCTCATAAGCATATTTAATGGTCTTTTGAGTAATGTTTACATCTTCCATTCCCGAAAGTGGCGCCAATCCCATGTTTGCCGACTGATAGCCTTCTTCTTTTAAATAAAGGAAGGTTTTTGCAAGTAACAAGTCTAATACCCCATTTGGCGCATCCTGTACTTTTCTAATCAGATCATAAGTGGCTTCGCTAGGCGCATAATCAGGAATCAGGTTTAAAAAAGCATAAACTTTTTCTTCCCCATCTTCAATGGTTAAAATGGTTTGATGTTTTAAAATACTGGTATCAAAAATTCCCTGAGTAAAAGCCACTTCTTTTTGCCCTAAATCTTTCAGCCAGCCGTCAGATACTTTTTCTAATTTTTGTAATAAGCCTTCCTTAACCGGCGCATTATAAACTTTAAATTGGTAACCTTCTGCAGTTAATCTGCTAATGGCACTTCTTGTGGTTTTCATTTTCCCACCTTCCAATTTAAATTCGTTAAGGTTTAAAATAGCTTCCTCCCCAATAGGAATAGATTTTCTCCCTAAAGATTCATAAAGCGATTTTGATTGTTGAGGAACACGGTAATAAGTACTGATAAATCCGTTTTCTTTACAGAAATCCTCAAATAAAAGAATCATTTCTTTCTTCATTTCCACGCTTTCGGCTACTGGGTCCTCTAAAACTACTGCAAAATGGCGGGTAACTTTAAAACTGATCAGGGCAGTTTTCGCAGGATTAAAGAAAAGGAATTTGTCTGGATAGGTCTTAAAATAGTCTAAAGCAGAAATGCCATGTTTTTTAATGATCTCCTTAGCAATTTCAAATTCATCCTCAGTATTGTAAGGTTTTGAGAAATAAGGGCTAAAAAAACTATAAACCAGAAACAACAGAATGGATGCCCCTGAAATATAAATTGACCACTCAAAACGCTGGCCGAATTTGGTAAGTGGTGTAACAGTTTGATCAACAATCACAAAAAACAACCTCACCACTTCCTTAACAGCTTGTAAGAAATGAAAATCTATCCCAAAATGTCTTTTATCAATAAAATAAAAACCTAAAATACCATAAGCGAAAAATGCCAATACAGCATATACAATAATGGTATAATTAAAGTAAACTAATTTAGGATGTGGTTTTAGTTGATAAGAATTCCGGGTATAAATTAATGTAGCAGTAGCAACAAAAGCCAATAAAGCCTCCTCATAATCTGCAGCTTTAAGTAAATGCCCAACTATAGAAAAAAGTGTTAAGCAAATTGCGCCGTACCAAGCTCTTTTTGATCCTTGTATTAAGAAAATGCTGATGATGACCAATATCAGCCCGAAAACCATTACTAAGGAATTACTGGTGGCAATTAAATCTTCTGGCAGTAAATCTTTTACCAATCTTAACCTGGCAGGAATTGCAGGAGATATCGCAGAAATGATATTTACAATTCCTAAAATCAGAATAATTGTAGCCGGGAGAATCCTCAGTAGGATGTTGTCTTTTTTGGTAATAAAGCTAATAATACCTGCGATTAATGGTAACCAGAACTCAAAAAATCTAAATAATAAGGTAATGGTTGCCGCAGCAATTACCGGAAATCCAAACTGTTGCAAAACTAACGTTAGGGAAATTTCTATGGCACCTAAACCTCGCAAAAAAGGAGAGGCAATCAGCAAAATAACCATTACAATATATCCAATTATTGCGGCGGGTAAACTGGCTTCAAAATCTAAGGCAAGCATGCAGATGTATAGGTGAACAATTCCTATAATTTCTATCCCAACTGATACTAATAAAGTGTTCCAAAAATGCTTACGTATAATTTTCTCACCAATCATATCATCCAGAATGACGGATAAGGAAGGTTTAACCTTACTAAGAAAAGTATAAGCGATGCCTTTTACAGAGATAGAATAAATCAGGAAAATAAATGTAGCCGTTAAAAGAATCAAAAATATAAAACCAAGCAATTCTGCAGTACCCAATTGGGTAGATAAAAGTGCAATACCTAAAACAGGAATGGCTACCAATACTACAGATAGGATGCTACAGAAGCCAAAAATGGTGGAAGCGAGATGAGTTTGAGATTTAGTTATTCCTTTACTTTCAATCTCTTTAGCGAAAAAAGCCAGAGAGGAAAAACCTCCGGCAGGGAGAAAAACACTGATAAAATTCCTCTTAAGAAAAAGATTTATAGCCAGTAAAAGTGGGATTTTCTTGTTTAAAGCCCGATAGCTGAAGATGTACATTAATCCCTGTGCCAAGATGTAAGCAACCGTTAACGCAATTCCAATAGCAATGTAAAAAGGATCACTTTCAACTAGCTGAGATTTGATTTTGATGACCTCAATATGTTCATGCTTGATGAAAAATATGGCCATGCCCAGCATAAAGAGGGCTAAAAAAAGTTGCCAAATGAATTTGTTATAAATCAGTTTGGAAAGATAATTTTTGGCCTTATTCATGGTTGTTGGGTTATCAAAAGAAAAGCTATAGCAACATATTTTTCAATCATCAAAATTAACAATCAGATCTGGTTATTAGTATATATCGTTTTTTAATGTAATTAAAATTATTAGGTTTAAATTGTAATCAACAATATGTTAATTTAAAAAATCGTTTCTTTTGTTTTATATATGATGAATTTAAAGTTTAAAAAATCAGCCTTACTTGTTCTAATTGCATTAATTCCTTTTTTTGGAGTTGCACAAAAAGTTTCGACCCCTAAACCTAATTGGCAAAATCTAGATTTAAAAACCGATACTACGTTTGGCATCAGTACTGAAAAAGCTTATCAAGAGCTGTTGAAAGGAAAAAAAGCCAATACGGTTATTGTTGCGGTAATAGATGGAGGAGTGGATATTAACCACGAAGATTTAAAAGATGTGATTTACAGTAATCCTAAAGAAAAAGTAAATAAAAAGGATGACGATAAAAATGGCTATGTGGATGATGAAAATGGCTGGAATTTTCTCGGTGGTCCCAATGGTGATGTAGAGTATGAAAATTTGGAAGTTGTAAGACTTTTAAGAGCAGAGAAGGTTAAATTTGAAAATGTTGATTCTTCAACTGTATTCTCTCCTGAAGAAAAGACAGCATATTTAAATTACATGGCCATGAAGGCAGATGTGAAAGCTCAGCTGGCGGATGCAAATTATAACTTGAGTGGCATTAATGGATTTAGAACATACTTAGGAAATGTGGTTGCGGCTATGGGAAAGGAAAACCCAACTCGTGATGATTTTGAAGATTACAGTCCGAAAAATGCTGGTGAAAAGCAGATTAGGAAAGTAATGTTGGAAGTGTTAAAAGAGCAAACAGATTTTCAGAAATTCAAAAAAGAGGAGATTGATGCCACTTATGATCATTTTAATGAAAAGATTGCTTATCAACTGAATATAGAGTATAACCCTCGTAATATTGTGGGTGATGATGAAAATGACATGACACAGCACTACTATGGCAATGCTGATGTTACCGGGCCAGATGCGCTTCATGGTTCTCATGTAGCAGGAATAATTGCGGCAGAAAGAGACAATAAAATTGGGATTAACGGAGTAGCAAATCATGTGAAAATCATGTCTGTTAGGACAGTCCCTAATGGCGATGAAAGAGATAAAGATGTAGCAAACGCCATTAGATATGCAACCGATAATGGTGCAAAAGTGATTAATATGAGCTTTGGTAAAGGTTATTCCCCTAACAAGGAAACCGTTGATGAAGCCGTGAAATACGCAGTTTCTAAAGATGTTTTATTGATTCACGCCGCAGGAAACGAGAATATCAACCTAGATGAAGGTGCTAATTTTCCTAACCGGAAGTATCAGGATAACAGTGGGGAAGCAAATGCTTGGATAGAAGTTGGAGCATCTGGATTTAAAGACAATACAGATTTAAAAGCAAGTTTTTCCAACTATGGTAAAACAACTGTGGATGTATTTGCGCCCGGAGTTGCCATTTATTCTACCACGCCAAATTCTACCTATACCAATGAAGACGGAACAAGTATGGCCGCACCTGTAGTTTCCGGATTAGCTGCGCTCATCCGTTCTTACTATCCGAAATTATCTGCGCTTCAAGTAAAAGATATCATTCTTAAATCAGTTACTAAAGTAACTCATCCAGTTATCTTGAATATTGATACCAAGACTAAGAAAGTTCCATTTACAGAATTATGTATCTCAGGAGGAATTGTAAATGCTTATAATGCTTTGAAATTAGCGGAGAGTATGTCTGGTTCTTTGAGTGCAGTGAATTGATATTCTGTAAAAATATAATAGAAAAGCCTCCTAATTAATTTGGGAGGCTTTGTTTGTTATATGGTATTTCCTTTAGCTAATTTCTCTTTCCGATGGTCTTGCCATAAATAATGCAATAAGGTATTCAAAACTACCGCATTCCAATCATAATGTAGGCTGAGCTTTATTTTTTGTTTGCTATTACTCATGCTATCGATGTGTAAAATTCCTTTTTTAAGGTAATATTTTACATCACTCCAGGGCACTAATTCTGTTTTTGTTTTTTTCCAGAACAAGAAACCAGATTGATAAGTCATCATAAAACCTTGATGGTTTACTTTTGCACTCCCAATTTCAAATTCTTCCTTTGCATTCAGAATTTCCACAAAATGATTGACTAAGTATTTCTTTACATACTGCCAAACACCAGACATGATGTAATAATAAGTATGGTCTTCCTCCAATAATTCCTCTACCTTTTGAGAGTTGAATTTAATACTGATGGTTTTATCATTTTGGTCCATCACATCAATATTGTACTCCTTTCTTTCTGGTTTTTTAGGATTGCCAATTAAAGAAACACCATATCTAATGGCTTTTACCTCTTTACAGGCAATGGAAGTTTTATTAACTTGTATATGATCTTTATCAATCTTAATTTTCTGATTGGAAGAAGGAATGACGATATCTACGTTGAAATTGTGTTCTTGCATAGTCCGAATATATAAATTATCTGATTTAAAAAAGTGTTCCTGATCCGCCTAATTTCAATTTACCTAAATGTTTGTATGCGGCTTCTGTAGCTTCCCTACCTCTTGAGGTACGCATTAAGTATCCTTCTTGGATAAGGAAGGGCTCATAAACTTCTTCAATAGTGCCTTCATCTTCACCTACAGCGGTTGCAATGGTTTTTAAGCCTACTGGACCACCTTTAAATTTATCAATAATGGCAGACAGGATGCGGTTGTCCATTTCATCCAAGCCATGTTCATCTACATTTAAAGCATTTAACGCATAACGGGCAATTTCGGTTTCAATATTTCCATTTCCTTTGATCTGTGCAAAATCTCTGGTCCGCCTCAATAGCGCATTGGCAATACGTGGTGTTCCTCTACTTCTTCTGGCAATTTCGTAAGCCGCCTCATCAGAAATATTGGTTTTTAAGATGCTGGAAGAACGCATCACAATAGTGGTCAAAAGCTTTGCATCGTAATATTGCAAGCGGGAATTAATTCCAAACCTCGCTCGAAGTGGAGAGGTCAGCAAGCCGGAGCGGGTGGTAGCTCCAACCAATGTAAAAGGGTTCAATGAAATCTGAACAGATCTTGCATTAGGTCCGGTTTCTAACATGATATCTATTTTAAAATCCTCCATAGCAGAATATAAATATTCCTCTACCAAAGGACTTAAACGATGGATTTCATCAATAAATAAAATATCTCCAGTATCTAAATTGGTAAGTAAACCGGCTAAATCTCCCGGTTTATCTAAAACAGGTCCGCTGGTAATTTTAATACCTACGCCCATTTCATTGGCAATAATATGCGAAAGGGTGGTTTTTCCTAATCCCGGAGGGCCATGTAAAAGCACATGATCTAACGCTTCGCCACGTAATTTTGCCGCCTGCACAAAAATGCGCAAGTTCTCTAAAATTTTCTCCTGTCCGGTAAAATCTTCAAACTCCTGTGGCCTAAGTACTTTCTCAATTTCTTTATCATTTGAGGTGAGATTTTCAGCGTTTGGATCAAGATTTTCATTCATGCCATGAAGATAGCAAAATCACTTTTTGTTTAAACATCCAAAGCAGAAAAATAGAAGACAATTTTTTAGAAAGATGAAAATGCTGTCTTTAACTAAAATGATAAATTCAATTTCAATCTCAAATCCACCAATCTTAATTTTTTATCGACACAAATATTACAGTGATTGCAAAACTAAATTCCGAACCTTATTCAATATCCAAATCATATTTGTTTGTATTTGTTTTTTGCCCCTGCTTAGCCATATTTCTTTAACTTTGTATCATGTGGTATAATAATATTTTGGAAACCATTGGCAATACGCCTCTGGTAAAACTGAATAAATTAACAAAAGACATTGAGGCTACGGTGTTAGCTAAAGTGGAAACAACCAATCCTGGGAATTCCATTAAAGACCGTATGGCTTTAAAAATGATAGAAGATGCAGAACGCAGTGGAAAGCTGAAACCTGGAGGAACTATTATTGAGGGTACATCTGGTAATACAGGAATGGGTTTAGCCATTGCCGCAGTAATTAAAGGGTACAAATGTATTTTTACCACTACGGATAAACAATCAAAAGAAAAGGTTGATGCTTTAAAAGCTTTTGGTGCCGAGGTGATTGTTTGCCCAACAGATGTAGAGCCGGAAGATCCGCGTTCTTATTATTCTGTTTCTACCCGTTTAGAGCGGGAAGTACCTAATTCTTGGAAACCTAATCAATATGATAACCTTTCTAATTCTGTAGCCCATTATGAGCAGACTGGACCAGAAATTTGGGAGCAGACGGAAGGAAAAATAACCCATTTAGTAGTAGGAGTAGGAACAGGCGGTACCATATCTGGTACTGGTAAATATTTAAAAGAAAAAAACCCGAATATCAAGATTTGGGGAATTGATACTTATGGCTCAGTTTTTAAAAAATATAAGGAAACGGGCATTTTTGATGAAAAAGAAATATATCCATATATCACTGAAGGTATTGGAGAGGATTTTTTGCCTAAGAATGTAAATTTTGAGTTGATAGATAAATTTGAAAAGGTAACAGATAAAGATGCGGCTTTAATGACGAGGGAAATTGCTAGAAAGGAAGGCATTTTTGTTGGCAATTCGGCAGGTGCGGCTATAGCAGGTTTATTGCAACTGAAAGACGAATTAAAAAAGGATGATGTAGTGGTGGTGATTTTTCATGATCATGGTTCTCGTTATATGGGTAAAATGTTTAATGATGATTGGTTGCGTGAACGAGGATTTTTGGAAGATGAAAAGCTGACTGCAAAATCTATTTTAGCTAAACGCCAACCTCAGGAAATGGTAACTATTGATAGTGAGAAAACTGTTTTAGAAGCCATCAATACTATGAAATCTTTGAACATATCACAGATTCCAGTTGTACAGCAAGGAATGGTGGTAGGCAGGATTACGGAAAGTGAAGTATTGAATGCTTTGTTAGAGAATCCTTCTATAAAGTCATCAAAAGTAGGAACTATCCAATCATCTTCTTTTCCTTTTGTAGATTTAAATACTTCTATTGACCGTATCTCTGGATTAATTAATAAAGAGAATTCGGCAGTTTTGGTAGAGGATGAAAAAGGTAGAATTGAGATCATCACGCAATATGATATCATTGATGCGATTTCAGGATAGAGAATGTTAATCTGTGGAAATCTTTTAAATCTGCGGGAATATTTTTCAAACTAAAAAGCGAATTTATTCGCTTTTTTTATGCTTTCAATTTTAAGTTTCAGCAATATCTCTCATAGAGGCTCCTGTATCTTAAATGATTTATTTTAGAATTTTTAAGTACGTTTTTAAGTACTTATTTTATATTTTTAAAAAAATTAGATTTATGAAAGTTGTAAATTATACAGATCTGAGGTTAAACCTTGAAAAATGGATGGACTTAGTTGTTAATGATGTAGAAGAACTCATCATCAAAAGAAAAAACAATAAAGATTTAGTTCTTATCCCTTTAGAAGAGTATAATTCTTTGAAAGAAACAAGTTATTTACTTTCTGGAAAAAATAGAGAAGTATTAATTCAATCTTTAAAAGAAGCTAAAGGTGGGCAATCAGAAGAACATAATCTTGTTGAAGAGTGAAGATTGTTTCGACTAAAACAGCTTGGGAAGATTATTTATACTGGCAAAATACAGATAAACAGAAGCTTAAACGTATCAATGAATTGGTAAAAGCAACGTTTATAGATCCATTTAAAGGAATTGGGAATCCCGAACCTTTAAAATATGATTTGCAAGGTTTTTGGTCTAGAAGGATTGATGGGGAGCATAGACTAGTATATTCATTTGAAAACAATAGCATAGAAATAATAGCTTGCCGTTTCCATTATTAATCAATCCGATTTTAAACATCCTAAGCTTTACTCCAACGGTGTTTTATAGAATAAAATGTTAGGGTACTGAATCCAACTAACAGCATCAAATGAAAAGGGAAAAGGGAAAAATCTTTGACGTAAAAGGCAAAAATTAAACCTGAAAAGAAATAGAAACTTAAGAATAGTTCCACATAAAAAGCTTTCGATAAAGATGTTTTAACATAAATATTGCTTTTAAATCCTTCTTTTAAATTGGTGATATTGAATTTTGGAGTGCGGATAAAATCAGATTTAAAACCAAATAACCCTTCCAATACTGCAATTGAATTATGGAAGCTAAGCGCCATGCTTACAGAAAGAAACATTGGAAAAAATTTCGCAAACGCCCTTAAGCTCTCTTTTTTGGAAATGGTTGATACTAAATAGAAAAGGGTAACAATTAAAAACCCAATTAAAAAAACCGACATCAATTGGAAATAAATAGGATTAATGTTATGGGTACTTTTAATCAATAAAACCGGAATACTCAATACGCTGGTTAGGAATACGAAAAGAAACACATAGGAATTCATTAAATGCAAACTGCCGAAAATCTTTTTCTTTAAGCCAACTTCAGAGCTCCATATTTTGCGTATTATCTTTTGAGAAGTCTCTACTGCACCTTTTGTCCAGCGGTGTTGTTGTGAGCGTAATGCGTTTAACGCTACAGGTAATTCTGCAAGTGTAACCACATGCTCCACATATTCAAATTCCCAACCTTTAATTTGTGCTCGGTAGCTTAAATCTAAATCTTCGGTTAAGGTATCATGTTGCCAGCCTTCAACATCTTGAATACAGGTTTTGCGCCAAATTCCGGCTGTACCGTTAAAATTCATGAATAAACCAGCTTTGTTTCTGCCGGTTTGCTCAATGGTAAAGTGCCCATCTAAACCAAAGCCTTGAACTTTTGTAAGTAAAGAATAGTCTTTATTGAGGTGCCCCCAACGGCTCTGAACCATTCCTGTTCTCGGATTGTTGAAATAGGGGATAAGCTTTTTAAGAAAATCTTTCTGAGGCAAGAAATCTGCATCAAAAATTGCAAGGAACTCTCCTTTAGCTTGTTCCAATCCAAATTGTAATGCTCCGGCTTTAAAACCTGTGTTGTTCTCTCTGCAAATGTATTTGATATCAAAACCTTCTAATTGCTTTTGAGCGATGACGCTTTTCGTAAGTTCAATAGAGTTGTCATTAGAATCATCCAAAACTTGTATCTCTAATTTATTCTTAGGATAATCAAGTTCGCACACTGATTTGATCAATCGCTCTACTACATATAATTCATTATATAAAGGCAATTGAACAGTAACCATTGGGATTTCATCCCGCAAAAGCGGAATAATATCTTTTCTTCTTTTAGATTTTAGGTAAGAAAAAATAAGGTAAGCTTGACCCACACTAAATATAAATATGATACTTAGTGAAATGGTATATAGTACTAATATTAAAATTTGCCAGATCATATTTCTTATTCTTGCAAAGCTATAAGTTTTTGAAAATGGTCCATATTATTTTATAACCCGCCAAAATTACACCTTTTAAAGTCCCTGATATCTTACTTATCCCAATTCTTTTTCTATATTTTACTGGAACTTCTATACACCTTAACTTTAATTTAGCCGCTTTTACCTGCATTTCTACCGTCCATCCGTAAGTGGTGTCTTGCATATTTATTTTCATTAAATTACCCCAGCTTACAGCTCTAAAAGGTCCTAAATCTGTAAAGGTTACGCCATAAAATAATTTAATTAAATGGGTAGCCAACCAGTTTCCAAATTCCTGGGGTAAAGTCATTGCACCTTTTTCTTTAAGGCCCAATGCCCGTGATCCAATCACCAAATCAGCTTCGTCATTTTCAATTGGTGCAATAATATGGATAAGCTCTTCCGGATAATCTGAATAATCTCCATCAATAAAAACAACGATATCATGTGGCAATGCTTTTTCCCTCAAGTAAGCAATACCTTTTAAACAAGCGTTACCATAACCTGCAATTGGGGCATCAACTACTGTTGCGCCAGCCTGTGATGCTTCAAAAGCAGTTTTATCTTTCGAATTATTATTACCTACGATAATTTCGGTTACCAAATTTTTTGGAATATCGTTTATGACTTTGGCAATAGATTTTTCTTCGTTATAAGCAGGTATGATTACATAAACCTTCCTGTTGAGATAAATAGCTGACATTAATATTCTTTTTCTTCTGGTCTTAAATAAGCTTCAAACCTGCCTTCTTCAGCTAAATTTTCTAATTTTAAAACACCTCTCGGGCATACTGCAGCACAAACGCCACAACCTACACAAGAGGACCTGATGATATTTTCTCCTTTTTGAGCATAAGCTCTTACATCAATACCCATTTCACAATAAGTGGAGCAATTGCCACAGGATATACATTGTGCGCCGTTAGTGGTTATCCTTAATCTTGATTTAAAACGTTGTACAATTCCCAAATAAGCAGCTAAAGGGCAACCAAATCTGCACCAGACTCTGCTCCCCATTATAGGATAAAACCCTGTGCCTATTGCACCTGCAAATATGAATCCAATTAAGAAGGCATAAGTTTCTCTAATTTGATAGGTATCAATTCCTAATATTGTTGTTGCACCAGTAAAGTAGGTATAAAGTACCGAGGTAGTCATTACCACAGCAAAAACCAATACGCTATGAACAATCACTCTTTCGTATTTCCAAGCTTTTAAAGATTTATCAGAAAGCTGACGAAAAGGATCACCTAAAGTTTCGGCTAAACCTCCACAACCGCAAACCCAGCTACAATACCATCTTTTTCCGAAGAAATAAACCATTATGGGCACTCCAACTACAAATAGAAATATTCCCCAGCCCAACATCCAATAACCCAATAAGCCATTAGAAGTCAATTCACCTAATCTATAATCAAAGAAAAAGGTATAATCCAATGGCCACATATTTTTGAAATCCATTGATGGAAGTTGCAGTTTGATTAAAATATTGGGAATCATGAAGGCAAAAGCTATTTGGAAAAAAAGTACTGAGGTTGTTCTTACCAATTGGTAATTGTTGTCTCTGTATTTGATATACATTCTTACGCTCATGGTCAACATCACTAAGCAATACAAAAAGCCATATAAAAACCATTGTGATGCTTCTCCGCCTGTAAGTGTAAAGCTTAAACCATCAACCAATAAAATCCAATTACTGAGGTAAGCAGGATTTTTATATAATAGGATATAAAATAAGATGAGCGAAGCAGCAAATATAAATGCGATCATGCCTCTGCCGGTAATTCCTGTTTTAAAAATACCGTTATGTTTGATGCCTGCAACAGGTTCCATAAACATTGCAGGAAGCATAAATAATAAACCGCCTAATGCACTGCCTATAATACATATGAAGAACAATAGCATACTATTGTCTTTCACAAAACCAATACTGCTATGTTTAATAATGTTTAGTGAGTAATCTGTATAAATGACTTTGTCGTATTCTTTGTTTTTTCTGAATGCCTCATTTACTTGATTAACAGCATTTTTGTAATCAGAAATAAAAGAAAAACTGGTGCTATATTTCTTATCCATCATTGATGCTAAAGCTGGTTTCAATAGCTCCTGATGTTTTGCATCACTAATGGTTTCTGTAAATATTTTTTCTGTTAGTTGATATTTACCTAACCCCAATAGCGATAGTAGTAAGCCAAGGCAGAGAAGGAATATAATGAGTCCGGTTTTGCGGATGAATTTCATGATCTGGGGGTTAAAAAACTAAGAATTTCTTTTTAGGAACTTGGGCATTGTGATTTGGATAGCTTTTATTAAAGCTTTCTACAATTTGTTGATGATGGTTTTTATAAAACTCTGCGTCAAAGAAACCTTTATTTAAATTACTGATACATATCGAGATTTGCTGTTTTGACCTTATCCAATCATCAGCAATAACCTGCCTAAACCTGATTCCGAAAAAATTAAATCCTCTTATACTGCCATCAGTTTTAGAAAAATTTGCTCTCATGCTTATTTTTCCATTAGGATTTTCCCAATAAAAAGTATCCTCATCCTCAAAAGGAGTTTTAAACATCAGCCCATAGGTTTGATATTCTATATCTAAAAACTTTGCCGAATTAAACCATATTCCTCTGTCATATTCAGTCTTATTGCCACAAATGGTTCTGGCTAATGCTTTCCCTTGCATTTTACCGGTGTACCATAATTGCTCCACAGGCGGATGATTTTCTTTTGGATTGATAAACTGTGCACAATCTCCAATTGAATATACATCCGGAATGTTTGTTTCTAAAAATTCATTCACCAAAACCCCTTTATCTGTTTTTAATGGAGTGTCTTTCAAGAAATCTATATTGGGACTAACACCTGTGGTTAAGCCCACAAACTGGCATTTAATTTCATGACCATCTTTGGTGATTACAGCTTTTACTTTACCATTTTCATCGGCAATAATTTCTTTTAACTCGGTCTCCGGAATTAAATTGATATGGTGTTCTGCAATGTGCCTGCCAACTAATTTTGCCTCATCAATAGGTAAAACACTGCTCCAATAATATTTTTCTCTAATTAGAAAATTGACTTTAATGTTCCGGCTATTCAGCATCTCTGCCATTTCTATCCCAATCAATCCGCCACCTACAATTACCGCATCCGTAATACCATCAGTATTTTCTTCCATCAACTCCACATCCTGTTTACTGTATAAACCTTGCACACCTTTTAAATTTTGCCCCGGCCATCCAAATTTATTGGGCTTTGATCCGGTAGCAATCACTAACTGATCATAGCTGATGATTTCTTCAGAAGAGGTTTTTAAGGTTTTTTTATCGAAATCAATGGTTTGTACAAAAGCATTTTTAAGATCAATTCTGTTTTTTTTCCAAAACCAATCCTCATAAGGCTTGGTATGCTCATATTTCATGTGGCCCATGTAAATGTACATTAGGGCTGTTCTGGAAAAGAAATGTTCAGATTCTGCGGAAATAATCAGAATTTCATGATCACTTTGCTTTCTGATATATCTTGCAGCAGTGATGCCTGAAATTCCATTGCCAATAATTACGGTCTTCATAAGAAGTTTTATATTGATTTAGGGATTAGTCTAAGCATTCGATTGATGCTTACAGGTTAATTACCATTTAAATCCCAATTATACTCAAGATAATCAATTTTTGTGTTTCCATTAATCTTTGTTGAAGAATATTTATTGATAAAATTCACTATACTCCCTTCGCCTTTTACAAAATCAGCTTTGTACCAATCAAAAAGCTTAGATAGAGAAGCGTTTGAAGCGCTTATTTTATTGAAAGCAGGATTTGCTAAAGCAGCTTTAGTGTTGGCTGTTAATAACCCCTGAATATTATCAGCTGTATAAGCTCTATTTTGTAAGGTAGGGCAAGATACTGCTGCACAGTTTACTGCAAAATGTATTCTTGCATCAAATAAATCACTTCCTAATAAAATTTTCTTCTCAATGTCATTAAGTGTAACCGCTCTACCATCAAATTTAAAAGGTAATGTTTGGTCCCAAACTTTTCCGTCAGCAATTTTTAAAATAGATTTGATAGGATAATTTCTGATGATCTGATCAATAGTAATTGCATTGTATGCATTGATCCAGAAAGCTAATTTTTCATTTTTAGAAAGAGTAGCAGTATTTGTTTTACTTAAAGAAGTAATGTAACTTTCTAAAGTTGCTTTGCTTTTAGCAAATGAGGCATAATTTACCATCCCTTTTGAAGAAACATTTGCCTTTAATAATTTATCAAATGAGCTATGATCTACACTTGAAGACACCGACTCTGCCTGAACATTTTCTTTTGCTGATGAAGCTGTTTTTGTTGTTCCTGATGTGCAGCTTGCTGTAACGGCAATAATTGCTAAACCAGCTATTATATTCTGGATACTTTTCATAATTTCATTTTAATTATAATAACAATAACGGTTGGTTAGGCCTTTAAGTTTTATTTAAATTAGATTAGTAATTGTTTGATGAATTATCCTTACAATAATTCGAAAACTTATTTTGGATTGTATAAAATTAGCTTTTTTCACAAGCTAAATAGTCTGATTAACATTTTTAATTAAAGAAGAGTTGACCAAACAATATTTCTGATTTTTTGGTATTTCTTTTGAATGGATTGCTTCGCACAAATTTTAAATTAATATGGAGAACGGTATAACTAGAATTGCCATTTTAGGCGGGGGACCTAGCGCATTATTTATATTTAAAAAGTTATTAAATGCTGGGCACCCAAAAATTGAAATTTCCATTTTTGAGCGTAAAAATGTATTAGGAACTGGAATGCCTTATAGTGAAGAAGGTGCAAGGAAAGAGCACATCACCAATGTATCAGAAAATGAAATTCCGGAGTTGGAAACTACAATGCAAGATTGGATTAAAACCGCTCCTGCAAAATTATTGGAAAGTTTTCAAATAAACGCTAAAAATTTTAATGAATATAAAGTTTTACCAAGATTGTTTTTTGGAGAATACTTAGCTGATCAATTCCAATTATTGATAAAAAAGGCCAAAAGCTTAGAAATTCCTACTCATGTGTTTCTCAACTGTAATATTGTAGATGTGATAGACAAACCAGAGTTAGGAGAAGTTTGGTTAAAAGATGAAGATGAAAAATTTTATCAATTTGAACACCTCATCATCTGTTCTGGTCACAATTGGCCAAATGATAAAGAAGACAAAAAGAAAGGTTATTTTGATTCTCCATATCCACCTTCTAAATTGAAGGGGATATTTAATCACCCCATTGCCATCAGAGGATCTTCTCTCACAGCTATTGATGCCATAAGAACATTGGCAAATGATCATGGAAAATTTATAGAGAAGGAAACGGGGGAGAAAATTTACCAGCTTCATGAAGATTATCCTGATTTTGAGATGATAATGCATTCAAGAAGTGGCTTATTGCCAGCGGTTAGGTTTCATTTAGAAGATTCTCATTTATCTGGAGAAGATTTATTGAGTGAAGAGGAGTTAAAGGCTCACGGTAAAAAAAATGACGGTTTTATAGACTTAGATTTTATTTTTGAAGAGAATTTTAAAAACATTTTCATCGAGAAAGATCCAGCATTTTATGAACGGATAAAGGATATGAATTTGGAAGCTTTCGTTTCTGAAATGATGGAATTGAGAGAAAGAATAGATGCTTTTGAATTATTAAAAGCAGAGTACAGAGAAGCTGAAAAATCCATCAAAAGAAAAGATTCTGTTTATTGGAAAGAATTATTGGCCATGCTCAGCTTCTCATTAAATTATCCTGCAAAGTATTTTTCAGCGGAGGATATGTTAAGGTTGAAAAAGAATTTAATGCCTTTGATTAGTGTGGTAATTGCATTTGTGCCACAAAGTTCATGTGAAGTATTAATGGCTTTGCATGATTCTGGAGTGCTAAAAATGATTTCAGTAGGAGAGGAAAATGATTGGACCATCTCGGATAAAGGCGGAGTGATGCTCAACTATAAGAATGAAGAAGGCGATATGCAGGAGAGCTACTATCAAACTTTTGTTGATTGTATAGGTCAACCGCATTTAAACCTTCAGGATTTTCCTTTTAAGAGTTTGGTGGAAGATCAGACAATAAGCTCGGCATACTTGAAATTTAAGGATTTTAAAAATGGAGAGGAAATGTTTGCCGAAAATAGAAATGAAGTTTTAAAAACTGAAGCAGGTGATTTTTATTTGAAAGTACCTGGAATTGCAATTAATGATAATTTCCAAGTGCTTAATAGTTATGGAGAGCTCAATAATAGAATATTTATGATGGCGGTTCCTTATATCGGTGGATTTAATCCTGACTATTCAGGATTAGATTTTAGTGATGCTGCTTCAGATAAAATAACTTCCTGCTTAACGGATATATTAGAAAAAGAAAACCCGGTTCTGTAAAGAGACCGGGTTTTAAATTGTTTTAAAATGCTTAAAGCCTTCTAATATCAGCACCTAAAGCTATTAAACGGGTATCAATATCTTGGTAGCCACGCTCAATCTGTTCAATATTGTAAATGGTACTTCTGCCAGAAGCAGATAAAGCGGCAATCAATAACGAAACTCCTGCTCTAATGTCAGGAGAAGTCATTTCAATTCCTTTTAACTTATACCTTTTATCTAAACCAATCACTGTTGCTCTGTGTGGATCACAAAGTATAATCTGAGCACCCATGTCAATCAGTTTATCCACAAAGAATAAACGGCTTTCAAACATTTTCTGGTGAATGAGTACCGAACCTTTAGCCTGTGTTGCTACCACTAAAACTATGGATAATAAATCTGGCGTAAAACCTGGCCAAGGCGCATCTGCAACGGTTAAGATGGATCCATCAATAAATGTATCAATTTCATAACTTTTCTGAGCAGGAACATAAATGTCATCACCACGCAATTCAAACTGTACACCTAGTCTCCTGAAAACATCTGGGATCATCCCAAGCTCCTGATAGCATACATCTTTTATAGTGATTTCAGATTCAGTCATCGCCGCAAGGCCAATAAATGAACCAATTTCAATCATATCAGGCAACAAACGATGTTCCGTTCCGCCCAATTCATCCACACCATCAATTGTTAATAAATTAGAACCGATGCCAGATATTTTCGCTCCCATTCTGTTCAGCATTTTACAAAGCTGCTGTAAATAAGGCTCACAGGCAGCATTATAAATAGTAGTAGTGCCACTTGCTAAAACAGCCGCCATTACAATATTTGCTGTTCCGGTTACTGAGGCTTCATCCAATAGAATAAATGTTCCTTTTAGTTTAGTAGCATCGATATTGAAAAAGCCTGTATCAGCATTGTAAATAAATTTTGCACCTAATTTTTCTAAACCTAAAAAATGGGTATCTAATCTTCTTCTTCCAATTTTATCTCCTCCAGGCTTAGGAATAGCCGCTTTTCCATAACGAGCCAAGAGTGGTCCAACAATCATGATAGAACCTCTTAAACTACCGCCCTTTGCTTTAAAAGTTTGCGAATGGAAAAAATCCAGATTGATGTTTGCAGCAGTAAATTCGTAGGTGTCTTTAGAAAGACGCTTCACTTCCACTCCTAAATCGCCCAATAGCTCAATCAGTTTATTTACATCTTTAATATCAGGGATATTGCTAATGGTGATTTTTTCTTTTGTCAGCAATACTGCCGAGAGAACCTGTAAAGCTTCATTTTTTGCTCCTTGAGGAATAATTTCGCCTTTCAAAGGCTTGCCTCCACGAATCTCAAATGCGTTCATGATGTTTATATATGAGTTTTTTTGGTTTATAATTTTCTCTAAATGTAAAATGTTCAACCTGTATAGATTGAACATTTTTGATGGTTGAATTCCTATTTAATTAGGTCTTCTTCCGCCACCGCCTCCACTATTATTATTGTTGGAGTAATTTTTTTGACGGCCTTTATTGTTGTTATTATTATTACTCTGTCTTCCTCCACTTCCACCACCACGGGTATTGGTTTTTGGAGACCGACTGCTACTGCTGCTGCTCGTATTTGGTGGTTTTACTTCTACCTTATTTAACACTACTGCTGAAAGATCTAGCTCACCATTAGATAAGTCCCTTAAATCACTAATAATCTGTTCGTCAGCAACGTGGTCTTTATTCCAAAGGGTGTAAGCCATTTTCATGAAATTGGCAATGGAATTCACCATGTGCTGCTTCTTATCAGCCTCTTCAATTTCTTTCGCTCTCTTAATCATCAATTCAACCGTACGGCCATAATGCTTAAAGCGGATTCTCTTTTGAGGATAATCCAAAACTTCAGGTCTGAAGTTGATTTCTTCTTGAGTAGGGGAAGGGTAAGGAGAATCTACATCAATTTTAAACTGGGAGATAATCTGTAAGTGATCCCATAATTTATGCTTAAAATCTGCTACGTCTCTTAAATGAGGATTTAAGAATCCCATCATATCTATTACCACTTGGGCATAACGGTTACGCTCTTCTTTAGTGGGTAATGCTACAATATATTCTACCATATTCTGCACATTTCGGCCATACTCTGCCAAAATCAGCTTCTCACGGGAAGTATTGTAATCAAAAGTTTCTTCTATTTTATTAATCATTTCTGGAAATTTTAAAGCTTTTTCGGTAAGCTTTGTACCAATCTCAGGGGGTTTTGCCGACAAATTTAAACAAAGCCAGCAGTTTTTAAGGTGAAACTGAATATTATTTTTAGCAATTCAAAACCTGATTTATTATAAAGGTTCTCCTGATCTTCATTTATATGCCTTTAGCCTTAAACTGCCATAAGGTTTGTTAAATGAACGCTATGCTTTTTATAAAGGTAAAATATTCTGTTGTTAATGCAAATTTTGATTGAAATGAGATATAAAATATGGTATTTAATCAAAGTGTTCTTTATTCTATCAATAAATCATTCTTGATTCTATCAGCGAAGCGTTCTTGATTCTTTCAGCGAAGCGGTCTTTTTAAGCGGTCTAAAATTCCACAATCCTCAACTTGGCAAACTTCAATAATAATTGCTTTTGTCCAATTTCTTTGAAAAATATAGTAGCCTTTATATCTGGCCTATTGCCTTCTAATGTCAATACTTTTCCAAAACCAAAACGTTCATGTTCAACTTCTTGCCCTACTTGCAGTTTAGACGTATCACTAGGCGCAAAGCCAGGCGTTGGCACATGGGCTTTGGCTAATAAAGAAGTTGTGGTAATAGATTTAGCTGGTTTAGGTTTAGAGAAAAAATCACCTTGTTCTGTTTTTCCACCGCTGGTTTTACTTTGCCATTGACTGCGTTCGTCTCCAAAAAAGGGATTATTGTTCTGCTGTTTTTTAGCAAAATCCAACTCTAAATATTTTGGTTCAATCTCATCTAAAAACCTTGATGGCTCACAGTTGATTAAAGTTCCAAATCGGAAACGGGAAGTGGCGTAGGAGAGGTGCAGTCTTTTTTCTGCCCGGGTAACTGCCACATAAAATAAACGTCGCTCTTCTTCTAAATCCGCTCTGGAATTTAGCGCCATTTGCGAAGGGAAAAGATTCTCTTCTAACCCAACAATATAAACCTGTGGAAACTCCAGACCTTTAGAAGAGTGAATGGTCATTAAAGAAACAGTGTCTTTATTCTGATCTTTATCATTATCATCATTGGTGAGCAAAGCCACATCCTGCATAAAGATATCCAGCCCTCTTTCTTCAATATCTTCTCTTTCCGAAAACTCTTTAATCCCGTTCAGCAATTCCTGAATGTTTTCATATCGGCTTAAGCCTTCCACAGATTTATCGTCATATAAATCTTTTAAAAGACCCGACTGTTGTGCAATATGTAAAGCAGTGTCATATGCCAGGTTATTTTTGGCAACTACCGCAAAACTTTGTATAGCAGTTGCAAAATTTTGAACCGCCATTGCAGCTCTATTATCTAAATACTGAGGAGCATCAACAATGATTTCAAAAAGCGTTTTATCTTGTTGATCCGCAACTAAAATAATTTTGTCTAAAGTAGTTTTACCAATTCCCCTAGCAGGATAATTAATTACCCTTTTAAAAGCAGCCTCATCACTTGGGTTAAAAGTTAAACGGAAATAGGCAATTAAATCTTTGATTTCTTTTCTTTGGTAGAAAGATAAACCGCCATATATTTTATAAGGAACATTCAATTTTCTCAATGCTTCTTCCATAGACCTGGATTGCGCATTGGTACGGTATAAAATCGCAAAATCAACCCAATTGAGGGTTTTATTTGCTCTTTCTTCTGCAATTGATTCTGCAACTATTTTTCCTTCTTCGTTATCAGAAAAGGAACGGACAACCTTAATTTTATCTCCGGTTTCATTTTCAGAAAAAACATTTTTATCTAACTGATTTTTATTGTTTGCAATAATACTGTTGGCTACATTTACAATATTCTGTGTAGAACGGTAATTCTGCTCCAGTTTATAAACCTTTACATCAGGATAATCTTTCTGGAAATTCAGGATATTCTGAATATCGGCACCACGGAAAGCATAAATACTTTGCGCATCATCGCCCACCACACATAAATTCTCTCTTATGGCAGCCAGTTTTTTAACAATTAAGTACTGTGAAAAGTTAGTATCCTGATACTCATCTACCATCAGGTATTTGAACTTGTTCTGGTATTTATAAAGTACATCGGCATGTTCTTTTAAAAGCACATTGGTCTTAAAAAGAAGGTCATCAAAATCCATTGCACCGGCTTTAAAGCAACGGTTAACATAGGTTTCATAAATCTTTCCTAAAAAACCTCTGCCAGAAGTGAAGTCATCTGCTTGGATCTGCTCATTCTGCTGATATTCCTGAACAGAAATCAGGTTGTTCTTTGCCATTGAAATACGGCCATATACATAATTATGATGATAGAGTTTATCGTCTAAACTCATCTCTTTCAATATGGTTTTAATAAGGCTTTTACTGTCATCAGTATCGTAAATGGTAAAGTTATTCGGGTAGCCGATCTTGTGAGCCTCCACTCTTAATATTTTTGCAAATACGGAGTGGAAAGTTCCCATCCAAATGTTCTTAGCTTCTGGCCCAACAACACTCGTGATTCGGTTCCTCATTTCCTTTGCCGCCTTATTGGTAAAGGTTAAAACCAGAATGTTAAAGGGATCAACCCCTTTATTGATTAAATGTGCTACTCTATAGGTAATTACCCTGGTTTTTCCAGATCCTGCTCCTGCCACTATCATCACTGCACCTTCAGTTTGTTCTACCGCTTGCCGTTGTGATGGGTTTAATCCTTTTAAATAATCCAAATCCTAAAATTTTATGAAGGGTAAAAGTAAAAAAAATGAGGCGGAGATTTTAGTTCCGCCTCATTTAAAGATTTCCACTTTTTTATTTTTTGTTAAGATGAGATCGGGTATGATCATGCAAAGCATGATTGATGTCCATAATTTGATCATCAATATCTTCTACACATTTTTTGATCTGAGGGATGATATCTTTACTTTCCACCAATTCATCGTTCACCAACATTACCAATCCTTTTAAAGTAGCAACCGGACCTCTAATCTGATGAGAAAGGTGGGAAGAATATTCTGATAGTTTCTGGTTTTTATAGATCAAATCTTTAGTTCGTTCAGTTATGATTTCTTCCAACTGATGGTTTATCCGGTCTACATTGTCTTTTTGCCTTTTTACTTCAAGATTCAAGGAAGTAAGCTCAGTATTACTTTCTTTTGATTTTTTATTGCTTCTCATTAAAAGAAAAATCACAAATAAACAAAGCAGAGCAACTATGGCACTAGCTATTAAGAAAAACATATAATATTTCTGCTTTTCAATAGTTAAATCCTTCTGTTCTTTTTCCTGTTGTTGTTTTAAAGTTTCTTGAATGAGGTTAATATTTGAAGAGATGTTCTTTTTATAATTAATGCTATCCTTATCATGCACTTCTTTTAAATAAAAAAGTGCTTTTTCAAAATTTTTCCTTTTAGCCTCTAATTCATAATAAGTATAGTTATAATCATAGATTCTTTTATCATCACTCACCAATTTAGCAAAAGCTAAGCCTTCACTTAGAAATTCTTCCGCTTTTTTGAAATTATTTTCAGCAATATAAATTGAGGTGAGTGTTAAATTTATGGAACCTATACTACCGTTCAATTCAAATTCTTTAGCTTTGTTATAGGCTTTAGTTAATAAATCCTTTGCTTTTTCAAACTGATTAATATAAAAATAAATAACGCCTCTATTTTGTAAACTTTGAGTAATACCTATGGGGCTATTTATCTCATTAAACAGCTCACTGCTTTTTTCATAGTTTTTTAAGGCTACGTTATAATTCTTTTTACGATAATAAGTATTGCCTATATTTAGATAAGACCCCGCAATTAAGTCTTTCTTTTTATATTTAATTGCAATCTTAAGAGACTTTTGAAAATAATCTAATGATTTATCATAATTAATATCTAACCATAAATTTCCAATATTATTAGAAACTTTAGCTTCGCCCAAATCATCTCCAATTTTATTGAATAAATCTAATCCTATTAAATAATAGTTAAGGGCAGTATCTCTTTGGTTAATATAGTAATACCCAATTCCCATTACCCTATTTGCCTCTGCTTCTCCATTTTTAAACGATATAGCTACTGCTATTTTCTTAGCTTTTAAGCCACTTAAAATAGTTTGTTCTGGGTCAGTTAACCTGGCCTTATAGCCAGAGAGATTGAGTTCATTTACAGTAGAAGTATCATTTTTTAATCCAAATAGTGAATCGTCTTTCTGAAAAGCATAAAGAAGTATGGAATTAAAACAGAAAAATAGAATTAAATAATACCTCATTGATGGTGTTTTATTGTTGCCCTTGTAAAGGTATTCATAAATCTTAAAATATTAATTCATTAGGAAAAATAGAATTTTATTTTATTTTCATGTAAAAAAATATTTAATTGAAAGAATATATTGTTTTTTTTAGAACAATTTTTTCCTTTAACGTTAAATACAGTCCATATTTGTACTATAAACAAAATAAAAAGTTACAAAAAAATTTATAAAAAAAACATGAAAAAATTATTGATCGTATATTCGCTGTAGCAACAGTTGCCACAACCTCATGCAAAAAAGAAGCAGAAGTAGCTCCAGTAAAATCATTAAAAGTAGTAAGCGACAAAGGCGACGTAGGCACTTGGGACTAATTAATCATCATATAAAAACTAATAAAGACAGCAACATGAAAAAATTATTGATCGTATTATTTGTAGCAGTAACAGTAGCAGCAACTTCATGCAAAAAAGAAGCAGAAGTAGCTCCAGTAAAATCATTAAAAGTAGTAA
>JBDSHZ010000016.1:0-22031 GCA_039918235.1 Pelobium sp. | reverse complement strand
ATGAATACGATGGGCGCTTTGTGCGCATACCATTTCTTCCCTAAAAAACCTTCCCTTAACATCAAATTTCAGGATAAGGATAGTCAACTCTTTTTGGCCGCTTAACCCGAACTCACGTTAATTTAATGAATTCCCATCAATAACCTTTCCCATCTAATTTTATGGAATAAGGAAGCGGTGTCATCCCAGCTCATCCAAACAAATAAAGCTTTTCCTACTATATGATCTTCTGGAACAAAGCCCCAAAAACGCGAATCTATAGAGTTATGGCGATTGTCTCCAATCATCCAATAATAATCCATTTTAAAAGTGTAGGTATTAGATTTTTTACCGTTGATGTAATAATCGTCACCTTTTACTTCTAAGGTATTGGCCTCGTAAATTGTTATTGCTCTTTGGTAAACAGGATATGTAAGACTATCTAAAGTAATTGTCCATCCTTTTTTAGGAATGATAATTGGACCCAAATTATCTTGATTCCATTTAAAACGTGAATCATAAGGAAAAACCTGTTGATCAAAATCTTCTCTATCACCTAAAATTGGAGTAACTGTTTTTACGTTCGAAAATGCTTTAATTTTTTTAACTGATTCTCTAGGCATTGTCATGAAGTATTCATCTGTATTAGCTCTTTCTATATCGACTTTAATATCTTCTAACGCTTTGGGATTAAAGTCTGATCCATCCGTTTTTACATAATATTGAGTCTGGCTCATTTTAGGTAAATCCGCAGGTTTACCATTTACAAAAACTTGTGCATCTACTAATTTCAAAGTATCTCCGGGGATATCCATACATCTCTTAATATAATTCTCCCTTTTATCTACCGGACGGTTTAAAGGCGCATCTGCATCCATTGGATAATTGAACACTACTACATCATATCTTTCTACCTTGCCAAAACCTGGCAAACGGTAATAAGGCAATTGAATGCCATCCCAATAAGCTTTGGTATTAATGATAGGTATGGTATGATGCGCAAAAGGGAAAGCAATTGGTGTGATTGGTGTACGAGCACCGTAACTCATTTTACTTACAAAAAGAAAATCGCCAACTAGCAATGTTCTTTCCATAGAACCAGTTGGAATGGTATAGGCTTCTATAAATAAACCTCTAATAATTGTGGCTGCTATAACTGCAAATACAATCGCATCAATCCATTCTCGACCAGCACTTTTTTTCTTTTTTCCTTTATTTTTTTTCCAGAACTTCCAATTCATTTTAAATTGATTTAGGCTTTAAAATCATACATTTCTAAAACAGAATAAAACATGTTTCACCCTTTAATCATTAGGCTACAAACACACAGCAGTCGTTGCAAAACCTTTATGACGGGGTTCAATATTTTAATTCTATATGGTCTAATCCTAATTATAAGTTATTGCATGTGTCTTAAAAATTTTATAGGATTCTATACTTAGATGATTAGGTTGATGAACTGTTACATCATTATCTACTTAACATATACAATTTTGTCTTCTTATAAAATTCTCTATCCTATTTTCGTCAATATTGATATCTGCACTACTTGGAAAATCTAGTTCATGGTTGCAATGAATCTTATCCATCTAATAAATCTTGTAATAGATTTAGATCACTTTTCAAGGATAATCTGACTAGATGGTTTTCTCAGGGTTTAAGATGTTAAAGTCTCAAAAACCGATTAGTATAAAAATAAACTGCCTTGACCAAAGGATAAAAGGTATTACATAGGGATTTATTTTTTTTATATGATGCAGAGCGTCTGGGAATTAAATCTTGCATTGATTAATGAGGACGAATTAATTGATTTGTTGATCAATTATTTAGATGAAATAATCATAAAGTTTTATTCAAATGGTTAAACAGTTTTAAACAAAAAAAGGAAACTCATTGCTGAATTTCCTACCAAAATCATCTTTTATTTCAACTTAATGGATCCCCATCAGTAATCTTTCCCATCTAATTTTATGGAAAAAAGAAGCGGCATCATCCCAGCTCATCCATACGAATAAAGCCTTCCCTACGATATGATCTTCTGGAACAAAACCCCAATACCTAGAATCCAATGAATTGTGACGGTTATCTCCAATCATCCAGTAGTAATCCATTTTAAAAGTATAGGAATCCGTTTTTTGACCGTTAATAAAAATATCGTTTCCTTTTAATTCCAATTTATTGCCTTCATAAATTTCAATAGCTCTGCGGTAAACAGGAAAACTTAAGCTGTCCAGTTTCACTGTCCATCCTTTTTTAGGAATAATCACCGGACCAAAATTATCCTGATTCCAAACTAAGTGAGGATCTCCCGGAAACACTTGTTGCTCAAAAGTTTTCTGTTCTGCAATTACTTGAGTTACCATCTTCACATTAGAAAAAGCTTTGATTTTCTCCACTTCAGCTTTCGGCATGGTCATCACGTATTCATCCCCAGTTACCCTTTCAACATCAGCTTTAATCGACTCTAATGCTTTTGGATTAAAATCCGAACCATCCGTTTTCACGTAATACTGTGTCTGACTCATTTTAGGTAAATCAGCTGCTTTACCATTTACAAAAACTTGTGCATTTATTAATTTTAGGGTGTCTCCTGGGATACCCATACATCTCTTGATATAATTCTCTCTCTTATCTACCGGACGGTTTAAAGGTGCGTCTGCATCCATTGGATAATTAAAAACCACTACATCGTATCTTTCTACTTTTCCTAGTCCAGGTAAACGGTAGTAAGGTAATTGAATTCCATCCCAATAGGCTTTAGTGTTGATGATGGGCATGGTGTGATGTGCAAAAGGGAACGCAATTGGCGTGATGGGTGTACGGGCGCCATAATTCACTTTACTTACGAAAAGAAAATCTCCAACCAGCAAAGTTCTTTCCATGGAGCCTGTAGGGATAGTATAGGCCTCTATAAATAAACCTCTAATAATTGTGGCTGCAATCACTGCAAAAACAATCGCATCAAGCCATTCGCGACCTGTACTTTTTTTCTTTTTTTCTTTATTCTTTTTCCAGAATTTCCAACTCATTTTTTAGGATTTAAAATCGTACATATCTTTTACGGAATAAAAACCGCTTTTCCCTTTTAACCATTCGGCTGCAATCACAGCCCCGAGTGCAAAACCTTGCCTGCCATGAGCTACATGCTTCAGCTCTATTCTATCTACATCAGAATCATAAATCACCGCATGAGTGCCGGGAACTTCTCCTTCGCGATAAGATTCTATGATTAGATGCTGAGGTGGGTGAACTGTTACAGGCTCCTCTTGTGATTTCACATCAACCCATTCTGACTTATTGTCAAATTCTTGAATAATATCTTCAGCAATGGTAATCGCAGTACCACTGGGTGAGTCTAATTTATGAATGTGGTGAATTTCTTCCATCCCTACATCATATTGGCCGGCAAATTTATTCATCATTTTTGCCACCTGCTGGTTAATCTGAAAAAACACATTTACCCCAACACTAAAATTTGAACCGTACATCACCGTAGAATTAGCAGCTAAACAGCTGTCTTTTACCTGTTGCAAATGACCATACCAGCCTGTTGTGCCCACAATTAAAGGTAACCGGGCATTAATGCAAGCTTCGATATTAGCCAAAACCGAATGAGGAGTGCTAAAATCAATTGCTACGTCAGCATTTTTTAAGTTTTCGGCAGTCATGTCCTGACTGTTGTTCTCGTCTATTATTAATACAACTTCATGACCACGATCGAGCGCAATAGATTCGATCATTTTTCCCATTTTCCCGTAACCTAATAGGGCTAATTTCATCTGTTTAAATTTAATCTTAAAGTGAGCATTGGCACTGGCGCAGCATAGTAACTGTTAGTGGCGTACGAAGGTAAATAAATTGATGGTTTAATTTTAAAAGATAAATCGTCTCCTACATCAAAAGTTGCCAAACGGGCATCAATATAAGCATCTACAATCTGCAAAAGATAAAACCCTCCCATGCTGTACAAAGTGAGGTCGCGGTTTCTCCTGTAAAAATCTTTGGCACTATAAATCTGATCGTCTGGTATGGATTGATATTCAGGATATTTAGAAACCGCATTTTTGTCTGTGGACTTTCTAAACTGACTCTCATTTAAAAATATTTTATAATACCGGTTATTAAAATCGTAAACAATTCCTAAACCTATAAAACCAGCATAAACCAAAGGTACTTTCCACCATTTATGGTTTCTAGCTTGGCCCCAACCCGGTATAATAGCCGAGCGGAATACTGCTTTTCTTGGAGGTTGTAAAGTGGTGGTATCTTTAAAAAGTGAACCGATTTCTTTGGTAGTGCTGCTGAACTTCTCGTTAAAAGATTTAGATTTTTTGCTGGTATCACTTCTTAAAACACTGTCTTGCTGTTGCGCACTCAATTGCAACACCGTGAATAAGAACAAAGTTAAAAAGCAGTATTTAAGCATTACCAATCAAGCAATTCCAGGATACGGGTTAAATCATCATTAGAAAGAAAAGGGATTTCAATACTTCCTTTTCCTCCATCCTGAACTTTCATCTTAATTCTTGTAGCAAATTTAGAGGAAAGATCGTCCTGAATTTTTTGATATTGAAACGAAATAATATCGCTTTTCTTTTCTTTGGCAGCAGGTTTAATTCCAGTTTGTTTGATAGTGCGAACCATGTCTTCTACTTTTCTTACCGAAAGATCTTTATCTAAAATCTCCTGATAAATAAAAAGTTGCATTGTAGCATCTGAAACATTGATTAATGCCCTGGCATGGCCCATGCTAATTTTATTATCTCTAATGGATGCTTGAATGGTTGGAGGCAATTTAAGCAACCTTAAATAGTTGGTTACTGTGGAGCGGTTTTTAGAAACCCGATCGCCCAATTCTTCCTGATTGATTTCACACTCCTCAATCATTCTCTGAAAACTTAAAGCTACTTCTATGGCATTTAAATTTTCACGCTGGATATTTTCTATTAAGGCCATTTCCAGCATCTGCTGATCATCAGCAGTGCGGATATAAGCTGGGATTTCTTTTAATCCAGCCATTTTTGAAGCCCGCAGTCTGCGTTCTCCGGAAATCAGCTGAAACTGATCATGCCCCATCTGCCTTACCGTGATGGGCTGAATTAATCCTTGTATTTGAATAGATTCTGATAATTCCCGCAGTGCATCTTCATCAAACTCAAATCTTGGCTGGAAAGGATTAACTTCTACCTGATTTACTTTGATGTGACTGATGGATCCTAAAGCTGCTGATGGATTATCTGTAACCGAACTATTGTTGTTTCTATCTCTATTTATTAATGGCGAATCACTTAATAACGCACCTAAACCTCTTCCCAATCCTATTTTTCTGTCTTTGCTCATTATTTAATCACCTCCGTTTTAGCTTCCGGGCTTTCTTTTGTCAATCCGTTTTTACTGATAATCTCTCTCGCTAAATTAAGGTAATTGATGGCTCCTTTAGAGTTTGCATCATGCATAATTACCGAAACTCCAAAACTAGGTGCCTCACTTAAGCGTGTATTTCTAGCAATAATGGTATTGAAAACCAAATCTTCAAAATGCGACCTCACTTCTTCTACTACTTGATTAGATAAACGCAACCTTACATCATACATTGTCAAAAGAATACCTTCAATCTGCAATTCTGGATTTAACCTGTTTTGAACGATTTTTATAGTATTCAATAACTTTCCTAATCCTTCCAAAGCAAAATATTCGCATTGTACTGGGATTATTACTGAATCTGCTGCGGTTAGCGCATTAATGGTAATTAAACCTAAAGAAGGTGAACAATCAATAATGATAAAATCGTAGTCATTTCTCACTTTCTCCAAAACCGCTTTCATCTTAAATTCACGGTCATGTAGGTTGATCATTTCAATTTCTGCCCCAACTAAATCTATATGAGCGGGCAACAAATCCAAATTTGGCGTGTCAGTTTTTTGGATAGCTTCTCTTGCAGTTACTTCATTAATGATACATTCGTAAATACTGTGCTTGATGGTTCTAGGGTCAAAACCAATTCCTGAGGTTGAATTAGCCTGAGGATCTGCATCAACAATCAATGTCTTAAATTCCAATACCGCTAAACTTGCCGCTAAATTTATAGAAGAAGTAGTTTTACCTACGCCTCCTTTCTGATTGGCAATTGCTATGATTTTACCCATTTATAATTTCCTTTTGATGCTTTCTATATCCGCTTATTAAGCAAAGGTAAATACGCTAATTTTTGTACTTTAGACTAGTTTTAACCCTTTTCAATAAGTGGGCAAGATACAAATTTAAACAATATCTATTTCCACACGTTAAACCAATTTATAAACAAAAACAGCATGACATTAATTGTATCAGCAACGAACAGAACTAACAGTAACACCTATAAAGTAGCGAAATATTATCAGAATACGTTAGCATTGAAGGGTTTGGAAACTCAATTTCTTTCTTTAACAGATTTACCAGAAACGCTTATCCATAGTGATCTTTATGGGAAACGTAGTGAAGCTTTTCAGAAAATACAAAATCAGGTTACTGAGGCTAAAAAATTTATTTTCATCATCCCCGAATACAATGGTAGTTTCCCAGGCATTCTTAAACTTTTTATAGATGCCTGTAAATTTCCTGAATCATTTTTTGATAAAAAGGTAGCACTTGTGGGTATTTCTACAGGTAAATATGGAAATATTAGAGGTATAGAACATTTTACAGGAATCTGCAACTACATTAATATGCATGTGCTTCCGCTTAAAATCCATATCCCATATGTAAATTTAGAGCTGAATGAAAATGGTGAACTTTTTAAAGATGATACCCTTAAATTTACAGGAGACCAGATGGATAGGTTTATTAAATTTTAATTGTGTTAAATCAAAGTTAGTTTTGGATATTATCTCCAACGAGATGTTATATTCTTTTACTCTAATAATTAATTTTGGCATTCCCACACAACCTTTTCTACCCTCTGCCGGGCAATGGCAGGTACTTTTTTCCGAAAAAAGTACCCAAAAACTCCCGCCTGCGCCGGTTGCTATAAAGGAAGTACTTTAATTTCTTCATCGCAACCGCAACCGCCAAGGGCGAAAATAAGCTCAATTAAGGTCTTTTTCTTGGCTTGATAATGTGGATAGAGCCAACACAATACCTTAACCTATTAAGGTATGAAAATGAGTGATTTCAAAACCAATTTGATCATGATGTTGAAGCGGAAGAAATTGAAAATCATGCACTAGGAGTACCTTTCCTTCTATCACTATTTCCACTTCCTGGAAAGCACCACTGAAGTGAGTACTTTTTACTGTGGCCTTTATTGACTCTTCACTTTGAGATAGCTGTATATGGTTTGGATATACCGCAAATGCCTCCTGCTGATTGGGCAAAAAAGAATACCCTTTTAGTATATTGGCTTTACCTAACAAGCTGGCCACATAAGCATATTCTGGATTGAAATATAAATCTTTAGGTTTTCCGGCTCTCAATATTTTTCCATCCTTAATGATGATCAGTTGATTGGATAAAGCCAAACCATCAGTAGGATCGTGAGAAACCATCACAATGGTCATTTTTAAAAACTTAGCCAACCTTTCAATATCATCTCTCAACTGGCGTTTCAAAATGGAATCTACCTGACTAAAGGGTTCATCTAATAACAAAACCTTTGGCTCCGTAATTACTGCTCTGGCAATGGCTACACGCTGCTGTTCGCCTCCGCTTAATTCTACAATCTTTTTTTCCGCCAGGTGATCAATCCTTAAAAACTCCATGGTTTGTAAGGTCAGCTCTGCTTTTGCTTCTAAATCGGTATTAGAAAGCAGGGAAGCAATATTATCGAAAACTTTAGCGTACAGATTTAAGGTGAGCTCTTGGGTCACCATCTTCATTTCGTCATGCCCAGGAATCAACTTTTCGGTAGGCCCTTTAATGCGCTCATTTTTATACAACACTTCGCCTTCCTGCGGGACCAAATAACCGTATATCAATTTTAATAAAGTGGTTTTGCCACTTCCGCTTTCCCCTAAAATGGTTACAATGTCTCCAGAATTAATTTCAAGGTCTATTGCTGAAACACCAGATGGCATTCCTTCCAAAAAATTTTTACTTACATTTTTTATCTGCAACAGCGACATTACAATGCTTTTTTAACGGGGCGTAAAGATAAAAAAAAATGACAGGCTGGGCTTAATTTTAAAATTTAAACCAAAAAAGCCCTATCCATTATCTGGATAGGGCCTTGATATATGATTTTCTAATTAGAAACCAAAGGTTAAACCTAAGTTTAGATTTTTGAAATCTGCTGGACCTTCACCTTTCGCAAAAACATCATTCATATAATATTTAAAGAATAATCCTGCACCGCCATATCCTACTCTTAAGTTTGCTCCATAACGGAAAGGCTCAAAATTGTAATCGTCTTTAAATTTCACTTTTCCGTTCTCCCCACTTTTTTGCTTTACTTTTCCATTTAGCAAGAAGCCTACTTCAGGACCAAATACTATAGACGCTCTCTTACCTTTGCCATTCTGTGGAGTGCGGTATTCAAAATATAATGGTACTCTTAAATAACGGCTTGAAAACCTGTTTTTGTCGTATTGAATAGGTGAATCGTCAACCGCGGTTAAAGTTGATTTCTCAGGTTGAATAGTCACATTTTGTTTCAACCGCATATGGTTCCAATCTAAACCTGCTGCCAACATCACTTTAAAATTAGGGTTAAATCTGATGCCCATCTGGGCAAAATCAAAACCTACGTTGCTGGTTTTCCAAGTTTCAGTTTCCAAATAATCGTAACCAGTTGGTGCTCCAAAATCTGATCCTGTATGGTATTGGCTTAGGCCAATATCAAAATGCTCAAAAGTTAAACCGAATGTTGCTTTAGGGTATTTTACGGTCTTCTTTTCCTTTTTTACTATGGTAGTATCTTTGTCACCTACCATAATTTTAACAGAACCGTTTCCGATAGTGACTACTGTATTACCGTCTTTTTTGGTTTTAGTGATTACAGTATCCTGTTCCTGAGCTTTTGTTGTAAGACCAAGCATGGCAAGGCCAATTACAGTTAAATATATTCTTTTCATCTTCTTTTAGTTTTTAAAGCCTTTTAAGGCAATTATTTTTCTGATTTTCTAAATTTGAATAAACCTAAATTTATTCCAGTTACCTCATTATCACTTTCATCTGTTCTACTTACTTCGATGATCTTGTCATCTCTTTTGTCCACCTTGGCGACAACAAAATTTACTAAGTCTCCAACTGATTTTATTTTTGATCTCCTGTTGATGTTAGCGCTATTCCCCAGGTTTTCATCAATTGTGTTTTGAGCTAAAACAGTTTCATGTTTGGTTTCTAGTTCCGGTTTTATTTTTGAAGCTTCTTCCGCTAAAATCCGTTCTGTTACTGTTGTAGGTCTGTTTGGCTTTACTTGTACAAGTTCTTGCTGCTTTGTGTTTTGTATTGCCGTGTTTGTATTTAAGACGCTATTAGTAGTGCCTTTGGTTGCATCATTAGAAATATTTTTTTCTGATGCAACACTATTTAAAGCTGCTAGTTCTTTACTGTTATCAATAGGTGTAAATGAACTGTGCGAAGCAGTATAATTTTGCCCTTCTGTTATGTTTTCAACAGCAACATTTGCCCTATTATCTTCAGCTAATTCACCTTTGGTTCTTTCACTTTCTAAATTAGCCATCATCTCCTCAGTTTGATCTGGCCTAAGTTTTATAACAGCAGTAGGTTTAGTATATAAACCTATTCCAATTCCTAAAACCACAATTACACTCGCAGCCACGCTCCAAAATATTGGGATTTTTTTACCAGCTGGTTTTGCATCCAGTTGATTGGTAATTTTTTCCCAGCTTTTGGCGGATGGCTGTACTTCAAAATCTTCAAAAGAAGATTTAAAAAGTCCATCAAATTCTTTATCCGAAACTTGCTTCATTTTTGTATCCCTCTAATTTTAAAACTTGTTCTCTTAATATTGCCCTTGCTCTGGAAAGTTGCGATTTACTCGCTCCTTCTGTAATCCCCAGCTCTTCGGCTATTTCTTTATGTGAAAATCCTTCTACTGCATACATATTAAATACCATTCTGTAACCGCTGCTCAAATTTTGGATCAGTCGCATCAAATCTTTAACATTCAAACTACTCATGTCAAATGCAGTTGAAGCTTCATGGTCGTAGGTTTCGTCTATATCAACCATATTCAATGTCCTCAGGTTTTTGCGATAAAATTCAATGGAAGTGTGTACCATTATTCTGCGCATCCAACCTTCAAAAGAGCCCTCTCCTCTAAAATCATTCAGCTTTCTAAACACCTTTACAAAACCTGTTTGCATCATGTCTTCCGCTTCAAAATGATCTTTAGCATAACGCATACAAATCCCCAGCATTTTTGCTGAAGTAGTATTATATAGTAACTCTTGATACTTCCGCTCACCGGCTTGGCACCCTTTTAATATTTCTTCTAAATTGTATTTGTGTTGCACAATCATATAAGGTTCTGTATGCAAGATGATACGTTTTGCATAAAGGCTGCAGTCTTTTTTATTTTTTTATAAAGAAAAGCAATTTTTGTTTAATAATTAACGTTGGGTGCTCCGCATTTCAATTGAAAAAACTATTTAATTATCGGCAATGATAACTGGAAAACATGATCAGCTAAAAAAGTGGGATGTTTTTTTTCATTATTATAATAGTTATCATTAAAAAGATAAAACAATCAATTTCAGTATTTTATGAAATACTATTTATTTAAATTATATTTATACAAATTAGCTTAATATCAAAAATATGGAAAATAATATGGAGAGCTGTAAGCATATTTTAGGCCTTGCAGCAATAAAAAAGACTACTGATTATGTTTGTGAGGAATGCAGAAAAGTAGGTGCCAGATGGCTTCATTTACGTACCTGCCAAACCTGTGGTACAACGCTTTGTTGTGACGATTCTCCCAATCAGCACATGACCAAACATTTTCATGCAACTCAGCATCCAGTAATAACTTCTGCAGAGCCTGGAGAAAGATGGATTTGGTGTAATGAAGATCAGGTTTTTGCCAGCTATTAAATATAATTCTATTTCTCAAGCGAGATTAAAAGTTCGGGTTCATTGGTGGTAATAAAATCTGCTTTATTTTCCATTAACCATAAGGCGGTTTCTTTATCATTTACTGTCCAACTGTTAATCATTAATCCTAGTGGATGTGCTTGAGCAAGCCACGCCGGTTGTTTCTGAAATACACTATAATGATAGTCTAAACCATCAAAACCGTCTGATTTTAACTTTTCAGGATTTACATCTCCTTTTAAATAAGCAACTTTTGCATTAGCATCTAATTGTATGATCATTTTGCAGGCATCATAATCAAAACTGATGTATTCCATTAATTTTTCAGCCTTTAAATACTTTACCATGTCCATTACCCTTTTGGTTAGTGCCAAGGTTCTTTCTTTACTGATGACAGATGGTTTAACCTCTAATATTAATTTGGTCTTTTTTTGTTTTAGACCTTCTTTTAAATAAGCTTCTACAGTTGGGATGCTTTCCTGGTTCTTTAGTTTTTTTTGTAACAGTTGACTGTAAGTGGAGGTTTCTATCTTCATGCCCATAAATTCAGCATCGTGGTTAACTACCAGCACACTATCTGCCGTTAGGTGAACATCAAATTCAGAACCATAGCACCCTAATTTAATTGCCTGCTGTAAAGAAGCAATTGAATTTTCTGGTAAATCCAACTTTTTCCATGCCCCACGATGTGCAATGATGTGTTTTGAAGTTTCGGTATTTATAGCAGCTTTTTTCACGGCGCAACCAATAAATGAAATACAAAAAATTAAAAAAAGTATTTTTTTCATGACCTTATTTATTAAATATTGACAACAATTTTTAAGGTATCGCAATATAAGATCAAGTAATTTAGCTCACTATCAATTAGGTATTAACAAATTGTAAACTAACTAAAATACAACTATTATACTTTTAGCATTTCCAATAATTCATCCACATATTTACGTTCATTAGCTAAACGCGGAACTTTATGTTGACCTCCTAATTTACCTTTTGATTTTAACCAATGGTAAAAAGTTCCATCGGGTGCTTTATGAACTTTTGGGCGTGTTAAAGCAATATCCTTAAAACGTTTGGCATCATAATCTGAATTCACCTCTCTTAAAGTGTTATCCAATATATCAATAAAACGTTCGAACTCTTTTGGTTTCTTTTCAAACTCTATAATCCATTCATGTGCTCCGGTTGCGTGATCACTGAAATAAATAGGACAGGCTGTATAGTCTCTTATCTGTGCACCGGTTTCGGTACAGGCTTTTGTCAATGCTTTTTCTGCATTATCAATAATCAATTCCTCTCCAAATGCGTTTATAAAGTGTTTGGTTCTGCCCGTAATTTTTAAACGATAAGGATTAATAGAGGTAAACTTTACGGTATCGCCTATCATATAGCGCCACAAGCCTGCATTGGTACTAATTACGATGGCATAATTCTTATCCAGTTCTACTTCTACTAGTGATATGGTATCAGGAAATTCTTTATCAATTTCCTCCATTGGAATAAACTCATAATAAACGCCATAATCCAGCATCAATAAAAGATCTGAAGAGTCGCTTTGGTCCTGAATCCCAAAGAAGCCTTCGGAAGCATTATAAGTTTCCAAATAATACATATCGTCTTTAGGAATAAGTTTACTAAACTGTTCCCGATAAGGCTCAAAATTAACAGCACCATGAACGTAAAGCTCTAAATTAGGCCATACTTCCAGCAGGTTTTTCTTTCCGGTAATTTCTAAAATTCTTTTTGCCAACACAATTGTCCATGTAGGTACACCGGAGATATTGGTGACGTTTACATCAATGGTAGCATGTGCCATCTTTTCAATCTTTTCCTCATAATTATCCATCAGGGCAATGGAAATGTCTGGCGTACGCATCATTTCTGCCCAAAATGGAAGGTTTTTAATGATCACTGCGGAAAGGTCTCCGTAATAAGAATCTGGACTTAATTGATTGATTTGGTGGCTACCACCCAATACCAAACCCTTTCCGGTAAACATTTTTGCATTCGGCCTATTGTTGCAATAAATAGCCAGCATATCTTTTCCGCCTTTGAAATGACATTCCTCTAATGACTCTTCACTTACCGGAATAAACTTGCTTCTATCGCTGGTGGTTCCTGATGATTTTGCAAACCATTTAATTTCTGAAGGCCACAGGATGTTCTGCTCGCCATTCAACATTTTTTCTATATAAGGTTTTAAGGTATCGTAATTTTGAACTGGGACTCTTTCTTTAAACTGTCTAATGTTCTCAATAGAACGATAGTCGAATTTTCTTCCCCACTCTGTTCCAACTGCATCATTTATTAAACTTGCGAACCATTCCTCCTGCACTTCATCCGGATATTTCATAAAAAGCTCTATCTGGTGCATACGTTTTTTCATGAACCAGCTCATAAAGGAATTTACAATTGTCATGTCAGGTGGTTAGGTTGTTGGTTGGTTAGGTGGTTGGTTAGATTGTTGGTTTGTTAAGTTTTTAGTTTGTTAGATGCTATGAGCATTTTCAAATCATCAAATTTTCAAATCATCAAATCATCAAATCATCAAATTAGAATCGTTTAATTTTCAATTCAAAATGCTGTCCTAAATAAAACTTACGAGCCATTTCGTCATCTGCAATTTCCTGAGGGGTACCTGTTAACATGATGTTTCCTTCTGCTAATAAATAAGCTCTATCTGTGATAGAAAGGGTTTCGTTCACATTATGATCAGTAATTAGTATCCCAATATTACGGTGTTTTAACCGGGCAACAATCATCTGAATCTCTTCTACCGCAATTGGATCTACCCCTGCAAACGGCTCATCTAACAGAATAAATTTTGGATCTGCAGCTAAAGCCCTTGCAATTTCAGTTCTTCTCCGCTCTCCTCCTGAAAGTAAATCTCCTCTGTTCTTTCTCACTTTGTGTAAACTGAACTCGTCTATCAAGGTCTCTAATTTATCCCTTTGCTCGTCTTTTTTCAACCCTGACATTTCCAGCACTGCTTTGATATTATCCTCCACACTCAACTTCCTAAATAC
Organism: Pelobium sp.; assembly: GCA_039918235.1. Classification (GTDB taxonomy): domain Bacteria; phylum Bacteroidota; class Bacteroidia; order Sphingobacteriales; family Sphingobacteriaceae; genus Pseudopedobacter. The sequence goes on along the minus strand of JBDSHZ010000016.1, from coordinate 7,992 downwards.
TGATGCTTCCTGCGCTAAATATCCGATTCCCTTTTGTGCCCTTTTGTACATCGGATCTTCTGTTATATCTTCCTCTTCTAAAAAAACCTTTCCTTCATTCGGTCTGATCAAACCTACAATCATGTAAAAAGAAGTTGTTTTGCCTGCGCCATTTGGGCCCAATAAACCAACAATTTCTCCCTGTCCAACATGAAAAGACACATTGTTCACCACTACTCGTTGCTTATACTTTTTAATCAGATTTTCTGCCTTTAATATCATCTTTATTTAATGCGTTTTAATGCCTTTAATATTTAACTGAATGCTCTTCTTTTCCTTCCAAACGTTTTGTTCTATGGTATAGCAAATATCGAAAGGTTTCCCTAAATTGATGTGTTCTAAATATTCCCCTAAACCAAAACCTATACAATTATAAACTGCACTATCGGGCTGTCTGATACTCATCTTCAAATGGTTATTTCCAACTACTGTTCCATAACCATAAGAATCTACATTTCTGCTCACAAAAATAGGAGACATATTCTCTGGTCCAAATGGAGCAAACTGATTCAAAATTCTGAAAAACTTTGCATTGATTGCGCTCAGTTGAATTTCTGCTTCTATTTTAATTTCCTGAGTTAATAAATCATCCGTAATACTTGCAGCAACAACTTCTTCAAACCTTTTGCTGAAAGCTTCTACATTTTCGGTTTTCATGGTTAAACCTGCTGCATATTTATGTCCACCAAATTGCTCCAATAAATCGCTACAACTACATAAAGCTTCGTACAAATCATACCCCAAAATAGATCTTGCTGAACCTGCCACATGACCATTAGAGTGTGTTAAAACAACAGTTGGGCGATAATATTTTTCTATCAGCCTAGAGGCTACAATTCCAATAACCCCTTTATGCCAGCTTTCATGATAAACTACAGTAGATTTTCTTTTTTCCATTTCTGGAGAATTGAAAATCATATTTAAAGCTTGTTCTGTAATGTTACTATCAAATTCTTTACGTTCAGAATTTTTAAGGTTGATGATGAAACCCGCATCTTCAGCCAATTCTGTAGAGTCGGCTATTAGTAACTGCACTGCTTTTTTAGCATCATCAATTCTGCCTGCAGCATTTATCCTAGGACCAATTGAAAAAACAATATCTGTTACGGTAAAATCATCTGTTTTTCCCGCCAATTCTTTTAATGCCTGCAAGCCTTTACAGGGATTTGAATTTAATTTCAGTAAGCCATAATAAGCGAGAATCCTATTTTCGCCAGTAATAGGTACAATATCGGAAGCAATACTTACCACCACTAAATCTAGGTATTGCTCCACATTCTCAATTGGCAAATTATTTTTATCGGTGTAGGCCTGAATCAATTTAAACCCTAACCCACAGCCAGAAAGTTCTTTGTAGGGATAATTGCAGTCTTTTCTTTTTGGATCTAAAACAGCAACGGCATCAGGAATTTCATCTCCTGGAGTATGGTGGTCACAAATAATAAAATCTATTCCTTTTTGGGAAGCATATTCAACTTTATCTACTGATTTTATACCACAATCTAAAGCAATAATGAGGGTGATGCCCTGTTGCTCGGCAAAATCAATTCCTTGTGTAGAAATTCCGTAACCTTCGGCATAACGATCTGGAATATAATAATTTATTAAAGGATGAATTTCTTTAAAAAAAGAATAAGTAAGTGCCACAGAGGTGGTCCCATCTACATCATAATCTCCATAAATTAAAATATGTTCTTTATTCTTGATCGCCCTTTCTATCCTTTCTATGGCTTCTGGCATATCCTTCATTAAAAAAGGATCATGCAACTGTCTTAAATCCGGTCTGAAAAAAGCTTTGGCATCCTCAAAAGATTTCACATTTCTCCGCTCCAACATTCCGGCTAAAACCGTATCAATATTTAATTCTTTTGACAGTATTTCAACCGTTTGTGCATCAGCCTGATCCTGCGTCACCCACCTTTTTTCCATATATTTGCTCTGTATCACCCGTAAATATACATTTTATCAGTTCCGTAAAAAAAGATGAAATGCAAATCTACAGGTATTATTAATTTACAAAGCCATTAATTTGAAAGCCATTGCACTTTATGAAGGATCTTATTCTGTAGATGCCTCCAAAAAATTTATTCCTTTTAATCCTGAAATTGATAAAGTTAGTGACAGACCTGCTTCTCTTTTCATTTTTATACAGCCATTTTTGATTAAAACACCCAATGATTTGTTGTTGATTGATACTGGTTTAGGTTATAAAAATGATGAGGGAAATTTAATACTTCATGAAAATATTAAAAAAGCAGGATACCAACCAGATGAGGTGACGAAAGTATTAATGTCTCACTTACATTTTGACCACAGTGGAGGAACGGTTGTAGAAAATGAAGGAAGATTAACAGTAAGTTTCCCTAATGCCGATTATTATATTCAACGAGGAGAATGGGAAAATGCTTATAGTAAAAAATCATCCTCCTATAAAACTGAAATATTTGATGTGCTGCAAAGATCAGGACAGGTAATATTTTTAGATGGAAATGGAGAAATAAATGATGAAATTAGCTATGAAGTTACTGGAGGACATACGGAGTTTCATCAAGTTTTCCATATTAAGGCTGAGCATGAACACATCTTTTTTGGCGGAGACATTGTACCAGAGCCCGAGCAGTTACAAAGAAAATTTATTGCCAAATATGATTTAGACGGTAGAAAAGCGATGGAATTAAGAGCTGAGTATGGATTAAAAGCTGCCGAAAATAATTGGACCTGCCTTTTTTATCATGCAAAATCTAAAGCAATTGGTAAAGTAAAGTTGGTAAATGATGCTTTATTTATTGATGAAATTAAGCTGTAAGGTTTAGAGAGTTATAAAGTTCCTGAATTTTATCAACCGTTAAAGGCTTAGAAATAAACTTATTCACGGTAGTAAAGGTTTCTGCTTTAACAATGTCATCATTGTATACAGAAGAAGAAAGCATGTTGATTACCACACGTTTTTTGATTTGATCTTTAATGTTTTCAAACTCTTCTAAAAATTCCCAACCATTCATCAAGGGCATATTGATGTCTAAAAAAATAATATCGGGGATTACTTCTTCGTTGCCTAAAACAGATTTCATATAGTTGATTCCTTCTAAACCATTAACACAAACTTTAACAGTTGCTTTAGGTGGAATTTTATCTAATAATTTGGATGCAATAAAGTTATTGATATCATCATCATCTATTATTAAAACCTGTAGGTTTTCATTAGTCATAATTATTTTATTACGAATCAAATACTTTAATTGTTTCAACTTTATTGCTAAAACAAGAAATTCTTTTTAAAACCTGAAAATTGAAAGTAATACTTTCTAATTAAAAAAAATCCGTTTTTTTTTACAAAAATAAGGCATTATCTCCATCAATACCTATAAAATAGTGCCTTTATAATTTTGTCACAAAATCCTTACACATGTAAAAATTGTGAATAATATTAAACGTATTTCATTTTCTTTTATTGCTAATATAACAAAAAAGCGACCTGTTAACAGGTCGCTTTATATTACTAATTTAAATAAATAAATTATTTTTTTGCTACAAGATTGATATTCAATTCAAAATCATCATCAATTGCCTTATCGCCAATACCTTCAATAAAACTTTTAGAGCCATATTTAATATCAAATTTTGTTCTATCTATTTTTACACCGTTAGCCACTGCTACTAAAAAGGTTCCCTGTTGTTTAACAGTTGCTGGGAAAGAAACCTCATTAGTGATTCCCTTAATGGTTAGCTTCCCTGTAATGTTCACTTTATCAGCACCTGCTGCAGTCACTTTAGTGATTTCAAATTTAGAAGTAGGGTTTTTTTCTACCGAAAAGAAATCTTCTGATTTTAAGTGACCTAATAATTTAGCACCACTCCCAGCATCAAGATCTGTGTTGCTCATGCTGGTCATATCCATCACAAAAGAACCTCCTGTTAAATTTTTACCGTTAGCATTTAAGCTTCCAGAAGCAATTTTCAGTTCCCCTTTATGTGTGCCAGTAACCTTACGGCCAATCCATTCAATTTTTGATTTTGTAACATCTACTGAGTACACATCTGCTACTGGCTTAAAAGCAAATAATAAACCTGTTAAAGCCAATAACGTTAATAATTTCTTTTTCATAATCATTCTTTTTTTAATCAAATATAGAAATGATATTTATCTGTTTAAACATATAAATTAATTTATATGTTTTACTTACTTTTTACTGACATTATAACTGACTAATGGCAGAAATTTTTTTTGAAAAATAAATAGTAAATGTAGTTCCAACTCCTAGTTCACTATCCACAGTAATTTTCCCATTTAAGGAATCAATATGGGATTTGATAACAAATAGTCCTATTCCTTTTCCTTCTTTTTTAGGATGAAAACGCTGATAAAGACCAAATAATTTTGCTTCATTTTTTAACATATCAATACCGATTCCATTATCGCTTACCTTAAGTATGACAAAATCTTCATTTTCTTCTGTTTTTATATTTACTAAAAGTGGCGTATTGTCCTTTCTATATTTTATAGCGTTAGTAATTAAGTTAATCATAATACTCTCAAAGTAATGCTTTGAATAAAACATGGTTCTTACTTTAAAATCAGTAGTAAAAATAGCTCCTGATTCTAAAATTTGATTTTCAATAGACGGTAAAATATTGTTTATATCTTTTTCAAAATCAATGAGGGTTAATGCTTTATGTCCTGGTTGCTGATGTGAAACAACTTCTATTAAATCATTCAGTGTATCCTCTAATTTATTAATAGAGATCCCAATTTTCTCCAAAAAAATTCTGTTTTCTCCATTGATATTACAAATATCAATCAAATTAAAAAGACTACTTATATTTACTACAGGCCCTCTTAAATTATGAGAAGTGATATATGCGAACTTTTTCAGTTCGTTATTGCTCATCATCAACTCTTCAGAGATTTTTATCAGTTCCTTTTCCTTCCTTTTAATATTTTCTATATCAATAATAACTCCTGAAAGCTTGATAGGCACATCATTTTCCATTATTATTTTTGAGGATGACAAAACATTTATGTATTCTCCTTTTTTATTTTTTATTCTAAATTGTAATGATTCTTGTCTGTTTTCTCCATTAATGTTTTGCTTAAATTTTTCTTGTACTTTTTCTAAATCATCTGGATGGATTACACTGAAAGGTTCAAAATCAATATGAAGGCTGTCTTTATCAATATTTAATAAATCGTACAGCTGATTGCTGAATGTTTTCTGATTATTCCTTAAGTCCCATTCCCATAAGCCAATGTTTGCACTTCTTAAGATCAGCTCAATCCTATCGTTGTGATCATTGGCAATTATCTCTGCCCTTTTTCTGATTTCTATCTCCTTCCGAAGTTCAATGGTGCGCAATCTTACAACTTTCCTAAGATGCCAATTGATCATACTGATAACAATAATTATTAAAACAATAATTGCAAAAGCATAGATGAATGGTTTCAACCATTTTATTTGCAATTCTTCTTCCGGGTTGTAAATAAATCCTTTTAAAGAAATAGTATGATCTGCTAGGCCAAGTTTTTTATAAATATTGAGCATGAACTGCCATCTTCCTAAATTGCTGTGCCCAATACTTACTAAATCAGGCATGACCAACTTTTTCACTTCATAGGCTTCATATTTTAAAAAGCTCTTATTATTTCCATAGTATTTTACACCAGGCAATGTTAAAATGTAATCTATAATTTCATCCTCATGTTTTAGAGCATACTCCCACCCTTTTAACGAAGCTTTTATAAAGGCATTCGTTCTTTTGGTATCTTCATATGCATAAGCTTTAGTAGAAAATATAACATCTCCATAAAAATCAACTCCATATTCAACAGGTCTGATGATATTTACCTTATAACCCATTTCCCTTATTCTCTGAGGCTGTGAGGTAACATAAGTAACAACAGCATCTGCTTTGCGAGTGATTATTTCTTTAGAATCTTCAGATCTGGGAATTACAGTAACCTGCTCTGATTTAACGCCTTCTTTTAAGAGGATGGTTTTAAAAATGCTCCACCCCTGATCTTCCTGCACTAAAATAGATTTACCTACTAAATCTGATGGTTTAAGAATATTTTTACTTTTTAAACTTAAAATGCAGTAAGCGGAGGACTGCATGATATTGGCAAGCACTACCAATGGTTTTTTAGCACTGTTGCTCAATAAAACATTTGAATCAAAAACACCAATATCAGCTTTGCCATCTAAAATATTGTGAACTGGGGAAATATCAGGACCACCTTCTAATATCTTAACATTTAATCCTTCTTCTTTATAAAAACCTTTGATTTGGGCCGCGTAATAACCAGAAAATTGAAATTGATGCCGCCATTTTAACTGGAGCCTGATGGTATCCTGAGTAGTTGCCTTAGCGTTGATGTTACAGCCAATTCCAATAAAAAAAATAAGAAATAACCTGTAAATTAATTTCATGTAATCATCTTAATTAATGATACGTGTAAAAGACTAAAAAAAAATTGATATTTAATGCTTTATTTTAATTTTCAATATGAAATTACCTACTATTAGTTATAGAATTTAATCGTAAATAAATATAAATATTTTTTTGTTAAAGTTAAAAATAGTTAAAAAACCATTAAACTAATCTATCCTTTATCACTAGAGTATTGCCCATCACATCATGCAAACACTGCTGTTTTTTATTTAGAAAACTATATAAGTATCCAAAAAACAGCAGACCTGTACTTATAATTTTGGAGATGTTTCTGATAAAAACTTCAGATAGACTTGGTGCCAAACCTTGCATATTAGTTACTTTTATATTGATGAGTTTTTTACCTACAGTAGCCTGTTGGTGAAATTCCATATAGATGTGGTAGAAGAATTTAAGAATAGGAAGTAAAACAATTCCCGAACCTATGATTACGAGAGATTTTGTACGGTCATTTAGCATTAGTGCCAGCAAAAGTTCAAAAAAAGCGAGTATCCCAAAAATAATAAACCAATCAATTACGCTGGCGAATAATCTTAAATCAAAACCGGCAAAATATTGCGGATCTGCAAACTGACGGGAAAAACCAAATAGTGTTCTGAGTTCAGGAAACTCATGCGCTTCCTTATAATCATCCATACCTGATTTACGCACAAAAGAATCGGGCTTTACCCGATTCTCTTTTAGTTCATTTAGCGTAAATGGACCGATAGGTTTGCCATTTACTACCAGTGTATATATTTTTTCTTCCATTTAATATCTGCTCACCTCAAACTTACTCAATCCTCCTTTTAAAGTGATGTGAATTTTTTTGGTTGCTGTTTTAAAGTTTGAAGTCTCAAAAGAGCCATCTCCTCTTTTAATGAAATTTTTAAAATCTCTGGAAGACAAGCCTGTTGATGTTTTAATTTCACAGCCAACATTTTCAGGAACTTTAATTTCTACTGATGCCACTCCAGTTTCGGCACTTACATTTACATCGTCATAAAGGTCGCCCATTTTGATATCAAACTCTGCAGCACCTCCTTTTAAGTAAACATCTTTTACTTTATTTTTAGAGAAATCAAAATCTGCTTTTCCAGCTCCCATATTCAAATTTATCTCCCAAATAGGTAAATCATTTAATTTCATTTTTACTTCTCCAAAATCATCTTCTTTAAAATTAAAATTCCCATTTCTGTTTTTAGAGCTAAAATCTAGTGTCACTAATGAATCTGTTTCCGTTTTCTTTAAATAATACCTGTTTTTAGATTTGTTTATTTTTGATTCAAACAGCTGATCTGAACCTGAGCTAATTTCAAAATTACTTGCTCCGCCTCTGATAGTCAGTTTTGCAAATTTATAGTTGCCATTATATTCCTCTGAATAATTAGTGTTGCTAGCATAATTGGAGGAATCAACATTTAAAGAATCACCATTATCCCAATCATCATCTTCATCATCATCAGAAAAATTCCATCCAAAATGATTCTTACTCTCGTTATCTGATCTTTTTTCTAATCCCTTAAA
>JBDSHZ010000015.1:0-63766 GCA_039918235.1 Pelobium sp. | reverse complement strand
TTCATAATAAAAGCTAAATTACCTAAAGATGCTTAGAAAAATTGTTTCGTGAATTATATTGTTTGTATTGCTATTTTAGAGTATTATTTTTTTTTCTAATCCGGCGCAAAAGGCTTCTTCGTTTTCTAAATCTTCCAAATGCGTTTTAAACAACGGCTTTAGAAAACGCTTATTTATTTTTTCTATCCTGCATAAGCCATCCGCTTTTAAAAAGCAGGCTACCTTAATTGAAGTCTTTTTGTACCTTTGAAACCGATGAGTAAAAATATTGTAGTAGCCATTGACGGTTACTCTTCTTGCGGAAAAAGTACCCTTGCGAAAGCTATTGCCAAAAAACTTCACTTTATTTATGTGGACAGTGGTGCAATGTACAGAGCTGTTACGCTATACTTTTTAAGAAATAATTCAGATATGACTCATCATGATTTAATCATTGATGCTTTAGACCATATTGATCTTAATTTCCATTCCCGAGATTACCAATCTCATATTCTATTGAACGGTGAAGAGGTTTCAGATGAAATCCGTCAGATGCCTGTGTCAGAGAATGTAAGTAATATTTCTGCGATAAAAGAAGTGCGCCAGGCAATGGTAAAACAACAGCAAAAAATGGGAAAGTCTAAAAACATCATTATGGATGGCCGTGACATTGGCACAGTAGTTTTTCCTGATGCTCAAGTTAAATTGTTTATGACCGCTGACCCTAAAATAAGAGCCGAGCGCCGTTTTAAAGAATTGCAAGCCAAAGGCGAATCAGTAAGTTTAGAGGATATCTTTGAAAACATAGCACACCGCGATTTTCAGGATACCACAAGAGAAGAAAGTCCTCTTACAAGGGCTGAAAATGCAATTATTTTAGACAACACCAACCTTACTGAAGAAGAGCAGTTAAATTTTGCATTGGAGAAAATAAAGCCATTTTTAACAGTTTAGCTAAATTATAGCTTCTAGGGTTTCTAATAGTTCAATTTCAATTTGCTGATTTGCCCTTTTGATCCGGCCAATAATATTAGCTTTCCTTTTTTTGCCTTCTGGCAAACGTTAAATGATTTTGAGCTGATCATTTGCCAATTTATTCCACCATCTGTTGAAATATCTGTTCCTGAAGTACCGGTAGCAATTAATGTTTTTTGACCAATCATCTCAATCGAGGATTTATAACCATTAGGTGCCTGCTCAGCCATTATCCATTCGCTATTTTCTCTTTTTGCATAGTTCAATTCTATTGACTGATCTTTAAGATAATCTCCACCAACGGCAAAAACTTCTTGATCATTTACCGCAATAGAAAAACAGCCCGTAGAAGATTCCCCTTGAATAATCGGGATTTTCTCATTTGACCAAGTTTTACCTTTATCTGGCGAAATAAATAACCTAGATTGAATTCCTCCTGTTGCGATATATACTTTATTTTTAAAAGTTCTGATACCTGTTCCACTGGCAGCAAAACCCGCCTCTCCTTTTATCAATTGAATATTAGCCTTGTCCGAAATATTTTCCCAATGATTTCCTCCATCTTTGGTAATCAAAATCTGCATAACGCCGTCAATAGGATCCCCAAAAATAATACCTTCTTTTTTGTTCCAAAAAGCCATTCCATCTAAAAAAATAGACGTATCCCTATTTTCGTAAACTTTCTGCCAAGAGATTCCAGCATTAATAGTTTTTAAAATATAGGCTGGTGAACCTGCACTTACAATAATGGCTTCTGTATCAGAAAAAGCTTCAATATCTCTAAAATCAATTTTCTCATAGCCTTTTAGCTGTTGCCATTCAAAAGTTTTAGCGTCCTTGGTTTTGGCAATCCAGCCATTGCTCCCACTTATCCAAGCAACTTTGTCGTCAACTACAGAAATTCCGCGGATACTGGTATTTTTACCACTATCTAATGGAATAGTATTCAAAGACTGAGCTACAGTAAACTTTGAGAATGACAGTGCTATCACTAAAATTTTAAAAAATTTCATCAAATCGTTTTTATTTTACTCTTGACCAAACATCGGTTCGTCCGACAAAAGAAAAGCCAATATAGCCTCTTACATTTAATTTATCAGCTCCTTCCAATTTCATTATGCAACTATATATTTTTCCGGATTTTGGATCATATATTTTTCCGTCACCGTATTCGCCATCATCATTATTGAAATCTTTCAAAATTTCCAATCCCAAAATAGCCCTATTCTTTAGGTTAACATCTGGATTTTTAATATCTGTTTTAGGTTTTCCATTATCATCATTCGGGCTTTTTAGCCAAACCAATTTACCAAAATATTTATCTCCTTTTTTATAAATCTGGATTTGTGCATCTTTATCTTTTGTGAACCATTTACCCAGAATAGCCTCGGCAGATTGTGCGAAAATAATCGTTGTTGCAAATAGGAATGAAATTAATAAAAGTCCTTTTTTCATCTTTATATTTTGATAAATAATTGGTTTGAAAATTATAAATTTTTTATTTCAAACGCTTTCATCAGCATTTAATTTTATAAATAAAACTAAGGTGGCATTGTTATGGTTATTTCAATTTAATTCCTCTAGCTTAGCCTTAACAATCATGAGATATCTGTACTTATTAGTGTTTTTTATTTTAGCTAGCGCTTGTGGCCATCAAACGGCATCAGTACAAAATGATGATGTTTCTCCTCTACCACCTGTTATTTTGAATAATGACAGCGCTGTAATTACCTCAGTCAATTTAGAAGTTAACGATCCCCACACTGAAAATAAAGTTAGCCCTTCATTAAATAGAGATGCTTTGTTAGATTTTGCCAAAACATTAATTGGCATCCCTTATTTATACGGTTCTATTGATCCATCAAAAGGATTTGACTGTTCTGGATTTATTACTTATACTTTTAATCATTTTGATTTCCCTGTACCAAGGAGCTCAGTTGATTTTACGAATTATGGCACAACAATCAACTTTAAGTCGGCACTTCCTGGAGATTTAATTCTTTTTACCGGTACAGATAGCACTAAAAGAATAGTTGGGCACATGGGCATTTTAACTCAAACAAGAGATAGCATAAAATTTATCCATTCTACTTCAGGGAAGGCTTACGGAGTGACCATTACTCCTCTAAATAAATATTATGAAGGTAGGTTTGTTAAAATTGTAAGGGTGTTGGATTAAAGGATTAACAAAATTAAATCCTAAAATATTCCTTCAACTTCACTCAAAAATCTAAATTTATTCCCCTCAATTTAATTTCAATACATTTTATAGCAATTTAAATATGCTTTAATATTGCTGTAGTGGCACTTAAAAATTAACTGGCTCTTTAGCAATAACAATAGATTTTTCTTTAATTTTTTATCTTTAAAACTCTGATGTGAAGACAAATTTCTTTGTTCGTGTACGGTAACTTATATGTTTTTATTGCATTTTATAAATAGATTATGCTACTATTGTATAATTATAATTTATCGCTCCCTTAAAGCTGATTATTAAAACCACTTATAAACAATTAGATGAATAAAGCCGTTTATTTCGTAATTTCTTGCTGTTGGCTATTATGCACAACAATAAATGCAAATGGACAATTTTTAAGCCTAAATAAAACAGAATTAAAAAAATTGGTTGCCATAATTCAATCAGACAGTAGTGCTCAAAGTGCATTTGGGTTTATAGAACAACAAGCCAAAATTGCACTCAATCAAAATCCTCAACCTATTGATATCATAATATCTGAAGGGCATTTGGCTACTTATCCTAAGAAAATAGAGACTGTAAAAGCACTTGCAGATATGAATAAGATTTATGCATTGGCATACACTTACAAAATCACTAACAACAAAGAATATTTTACAAAATGCTTAGCATATATAAATGCTTGGGCAACCGTCAATAAAGCCACCGGAAACCCTATAAATGAAACCAAGCTAGATCCACTTTTTGAAGGTTATGACTTAATTAAAGAGGGGATTAACATTGCTGAAAAACAAATTATTGAAAGCTGGTTTAGACAAATTGCAACTGCGGAAATTGCAACGCAACATACAATCCTTAAAAAGAAATCAACCTATAACAACTGGAATTCACACAGGATTAAAATTTTGACAAACATTGCTTATCTGTTGAATGATAATCAATATAAGATGTTTGTTGATAGTAATTTAAAAAAACAGATAGCCATGAATTTGTATGCTGACGGTTCAGGTATCGATTTTAAAGAGCGTGATGCGTTGCACTATCATCAATATACTTTAGAGCCCTTTTTGGCTTCTGCCACAATAATTAAAACAGCTACAGGCTTTGATTATTATTCTTATAGCTCAACATCAGGTTCTTCCATTAAAAAATCCGTCGAATTTTTATTCCCTTATGCAACTGGTGAAAAAACTCATCCAGAATTTGTAAACAGTCGTGTGAAATTTGACAGACAAAGAGCTCTTAATAAAGAACCTGGTTACACAATAGGTGCAAATTATAACCCTAAAAATGCTATTGGTGTTTTTATGGCGGCAAGCTATTTTGATAAAAAATACTTGGAAATAGTAAATGAACTAACAGAAAACACTGCTAAGTATGCTAATTGGCAATGCGTATTAAATGCAGCTAAAAATTAATCTAATACTCGTAATCCTATGGAAAAGAAGATTTATTTAATGATTTCCTTTCTGATTCTAAGCCTCATTGTAAAATCGGAAGTTAAGCTACCAGCGTTGGTAAGCAACGGAATGGTTCTTCAAAGAGATGAACAGATCAAAATTTGGGGATGGGCAAATGCTGGAGAAGAAATCAAGATAAATTTTAAAAATAAAATTTATACCACTAAAGCGGGTACCAACCTTAAATGGTCAATTAAATTACAATCACAACCAGCAGGAGGCCCATTTAAAATGCACATTAATCAAAAAGAACTTGTTGATGTGTGGATTGGTGATGTTTGGCTTTGTGCTGGACAATCAAACATGGAGGCACTAATGGGCAGGCCCAACATACAAGCAAAGTATACGGAAGTGATTGCCAATAGTAATTACCCAATGATTAGGCAATTTACCGTTAATAGAGGTATGGCTTTTATCCCGATATCGGATGTATCTAGCGATAAAGGTTGGGTTAGTGCAAATCCGGAAACGGTTTTATCTTTTTCGGCAGTAGGCTTTTTCTTTGCTAAAGATTTATACGAAAAATATAAAGTGCCCATCGGGATTATAAACTCCAGTGTTGGAGGTACTCCGGCCCAGTCTTGGGTTAATAGTGAATCTTTAAAGCAATTCCCTGAATATGATCAAATGTCTCAAAGATTTAAAGATACCGCAGAGGTTGCCCGCACTTTAAAAGCTCACCAGTTAAAAACCAAAGCTTGGAATACCGCAATAGCAGAAGATGACCAAGGCGTTAATGAAAAGTGGTTTTTAACCTCAGACAATCAAGAAGCTAACTGGGAAGAAGTAGCAGACCTTAACAAATTAGGAGAGAAAGTTGATTTTCCAAAATACGGATCTATGTGGTTCAAAACTGAAGTAGATATTCCTGCGCATTTAGCAGGAAAGCCGGCAGTTCTTTCTTTAGGCATGATGCTTACTCAGGATGAAACTTATATGAACGGACAAAAAGTAGGGACAATGAATAGCAGTTATACCGATCGTTTTTATGATATCGCTCCTGGCATTTTAAAAGTTGGCAAAAACAAGCTGGTCATCAGATTGATTAGCCCCACTACAGGCATCGGGTTTAACCCAGAAAATAATTATCAAATAAAATTTGCTGAAGATGCTATTCCTTTAATTGGCCCTTGGAAATTTAAATCCGGTGTAACGCTTGAACAACTGCCAAAAGGAAATGGTTTAATCTTACACAGTCCTACGGCCTATTATTACGCGATGATTCAACCACTTTCTAATTACACCATTAAAGGAATTACTTGGTACCAGGGAGAAAGCAACATCCCTAAACCAGAGCAATATCAGGATTTATTAACCTCATTGATTCATGTGTGGCGTAACGATTGGCAACAGCCAGCTTTACCGTTCTTATATGTGCAACTGGCAAATTATTCGGCAACAGGTATAGAGCCCCCAATTAGCAACTGGGCTTTACTTAGGGAAGCGCAAATGAAAACTTTAAAAACGCCAAATACAGCTATGGTGGTCATTCATGACATAGGTGAGAAAGACAATATCCATCCGGCTAATAAAGAAGATGTTGGAAAACGACTGGCTTTGGCAGCAGAAAAAATTGCCTACCATGAAAAAATTGTTTACTCGGGTCCAATCTATCAATCCATAAAAATTTCAGGCAATCAGGTCTACATATCCTTTAGTCATATTGGATCGGGTTTAAGCTGTCCTGGAGAAAAGCTAAAGCAATTCACAATATCAGCCGATGGAAAGAATTTTGTTAAAGCAGAGGCTAAAATAGTAGGAAACCAAGTTGTTGCCTGGTCAAAAGACATTGCTCACCCTATCGCTGTCCGTTATGCTTGGGCAGATGATCCGGAAGGAGCAAATCTTTATAATAAGGAAGGTTTACCTGCTTCTAGTTTTAAAAGCAATTAATCATTTATAAATCTCATGAAATTTCAAAATGAATTCTAAAAAAACATTTTTTACCTTTCTGGCAATTAGTTTTTCTTTAAGCATTTGTGCACAAAGTTTTAAGGTTAATCCTAATTTAATTGCTACACAACTTACAGACAGCACCAATTTTTCACTGCTCAACTCCCGTTTAGGTAGCCGGTTTTCTTTTTCATTATTGAATGAAAAACAAAGCATGCAAACAGGCAGTTTGGGTTTTGATATGGACGAACAAACAGGCTTGTTGATTGGATTAGAAGTAAACAATAAATTTTATTGTTTCAGAACTACAAAACTCCCAAGAAACGCAAGTTATTTAGCGAACCAGCAACTTAAGTTTGGGCCGGCATCTATGGAAATAACTGGAGAAACTCCAGAAGGTATTCAGGTGAATTTTACTTTAATTTCTTCTTTTAAGCCTTCAAAAGATTTAGAAGATAGTACAGCCATCAAAACACAAATATTTCCGGGCTTTTATTTACAGGTAAATGTTGTAAATAACAGTCAAAAAAATATTGTTGCTAAACTTAAAGTAGCGCTTGCTAAAACGCCTGTGAAAAGTTTCAATTTTATGGCTTTGGAACCTATGAAACCTAATAATGACATACAAACTGTTTTATTTAGGGACAATACCGATAAAGATGTAAAACTTGCGTTATCAGCTATTCATTCTCCTGCAAACGGAACTTTTAATACCGACGGTTTTGGTGGTTTGTTTTACGATTTCAGCATAGCTCCAAAAGTTAACAAACAATTCACACAGGTTTATGCAACTTATAATAATGACAAGGTTATTGAGGACAGACGTGTAAATCAAGACCTCAGGTTTTACTATACCCATTACTGGAAAAGCATTAATGATGTTTTAAAATATGCAGAAGATAATTTTGAGCAAAATATCCGCTCAACTCAAAACTTTGAAAACAGTTTAATGGATGGAAATCTAACTGCGCAAGAGAAATGGGTTTTGGCGCTCACTTTCCATACTGATTTGGCAAACACCTATTTTTTATTGGATGAGCATGATCAAGCCCGATTTTATGTTTCAGAAGGAAGGTTTAAACATTTAAGCACTGTGGATGTGGCGCATGAAACTGAGGTAAGCGCTATATTTTGCCCATGGCGATTGAAGCTTCAGTTAAGTCAGTGGACAAATTATATCGCCAGAGCGGAAGTTACTGTTAACGCTAACCCTTCTCAGGACAAGCCTGCTTATCAACAAGGAATGACTGCGGCAGCATATGGACCTTATTTATATCATGATGTTGGTGATTTGCCTTTTGTAAGCGAAACTGCAAACTATAATTACGGCCCGCACATGGCTTTAGAAGAAAACACTTCCTTTGTTTTGTTACTTTATTACTATTGGAAAATTAGCCATGATGATGCCTTTGTAAAATCAATGTTGGGAACAGTTGATGTTTTAATGCAATCGATAGTTAACAGAGATACGAACGGAAACGGGATAGCAGACAAAGCTTACGGATGGAGTACTTATGATGCCAATGAAGCGCTTAAACTATCGCCAGAAAATACGTTTTTAGGTGCTAAACAAATGAGTGCCTACGCTGTAGCATCAGAAATGTTTAGGGCATTGGCAAATAAAGGAGAAGTTAAAAGTATTGATGCTACCAAAAAAGGAGTGGTTGATGGAGAAGGCGCTGGTTTTAAAAACATGGGTGTGGCTTCAAACAATGAGTTTTTAAGAAACAAACAGGCTTCAAAATATGAAAAAGAAGCCAGTCTTATTTTATCTACGTTAAAAAAAGCGCAAAAGAAATACGGCTTTATCCCTGTAAGTTTAGACGAAACTTTCCCAAAATGGAACCAACGTTCTGTTGTTATTGGAGAAGGTTTATTTTTGCCAGGATTGGCAGGTTCGAAATCTGAATTGCTAAAACAACTTGCAGAGGTACTTAAAAAGGATTATGCCGATACTTATGCGCAAAGCATCACTGATTATGGCATTAAATTAACTACTCAAGAAGGAACTACTTGGTTTAGTAAAACCATTGTTGCAGATGTTGTAGCCGCACAATGGTACGGCATCAAGCATTCTTCCGCTCCCTATGTTTATGAGTGGAATAAAAATAGCCCTTATGCTTATAATGATGGTTTGCTGAAAAAGGATGATGTTTGGATTGGCTACTGGTATCCAAGAGGGATTTCTATCTTAGGTTATTGGATGTTGGAGAATACTATTAAATAAAGCGGGAAGCTATCTTTTTTCGTCACGATGAGGAACGAAACGTCTCACAAGCAAGGTTTGCTCATGGCATTTATTACCTATTTGTGAGCTGTTTCACTATCGTTCAACACGACGCGAAATCCAGAGAAATTATTGTTTTCACATTCAATCAATGCTTCTTTTCATGGAAATAAAATAATACAACTCAGTAAACGCTGTTCGCTCCGTTATTAACAAAAAACAAAGCCACAGAGTATATAAAGAATAGAGCCAAAAGGCAATTAGCCACACAACTCTGTGAACTCCGAGCCCTCCGTGGTTAAAAGAATAAAATTCATATTGAGCATACAAAAAATTTATTTAAAACCATCAACATGTCCAATCAGGGTCTTAACCGCGGTCTGTGTCCTCACAGACCGAAACTGCGAATAAAATTCTTTTGTCCAATCAGGGTTTCTCTTTTCGAGAATACCTCGTTTTGGAAATATCAAAATTTACATCCCTCTATACCTATTTTCTAAAAATTCTTTCATAAAAAGATTTGCTTCCCACAAATCGCTCACATCTTTCTGGCTGAACGGCAATTGTGCCATATATGGAAAAGGTCCAAATTCACAAGTGATGGTTAACGTTGGTGTTTTTAACGCCAAATGATTTTTCACTATTGCATCCCACCATTCACAATGAAAATCCAATGCTTCTTTCCATTCGGGAGCTGCAGGATTATTCACTTGTGGACCTCCAGGAAAACCCACCCGGCAATGGAAATGATCTGTTCGGGCAACCGCCAAGTCTAAGCTTTCTTTTTGATCTTGCAAATAAGATTCAGAAACACAGCACCAATGAGAAAAATCCGCTGTTATTCTTAAATCAGGATATTTTCTTAAAAATTCAGCAGTGTAAGCTGCGCAGAAACTAAACTTTCCACGGTGGGTTTCATGTAAAATGGTAACGCCAGTTTTCACACTAATTTTTGAAGCGAGCTCTATTAAATCACTGTTTTGCTCGAAAGTAAAAAAATCTTTACCCGTTTGTGAATTGATGAAAAGAGGCTTCGCCGCTGCCAAGGCTTTTAAATGAACTTCAAACTCTTTACCATAATCTTCAAAATTTGAGGTTGCAGTTTCAAAATGTTGCCCAATCCAGCTTAAACCATTCTTATCTAATTGGTCAAACATTTCTTTCTGCTCGTCCACTAACATCGGCAAATTTGCTTCCACGCCTGCATAACCGGCATTTTTCGCCCTCAAACCAAAATCTGACCATGATAAATGCCTATTTCCCCAGCGGGGTATAAAAAATTTGATGTCCATTAGCTATCTAATTGTGATTGAGGTATTGTAATTGATAAGATTTTGGCGTAATGCCGTTCATTCGTTTAAACAAACGGTTAAAATATGATGGATTATTAAAACCCGATTCAAACGCAACTTCAGAAATACTCAGATCGCCTTTAAGCAATAATCCAGCAGCGTTACCTAACCTAATTTCATTCATAAAATCTTTAAACGTTTTTCCTGTTTTCTTTTTAAAATATCTGCAAAATGCAGCGGTGTTCATATTGCATTTAAAGGCAATATCTTTTACACTTATATCATCTTTAAAATTGTTTAAGACATAACTATAAACCCGGTCAATTTTTTCTATATCGTTGCTTTTATATTGGTGTGCATAACCTATACTGCATAAATAATCGTATTTTTTTTCTGTAGCAATGCTCAATAAAATTTGGGTGAGCTCTATAATTTTTTGTGCCTCACTGAGGTCTAAAAAATCAATCAGCTTTTGCTGTAAATCTAAGTGTTCACTACAAATTGAAATTCCTCTTTTGGCGTTATTCAATAAATCTAATACAGGTTTCATGGGAGGTATTTTTAAAAAATCACTCCCCGCATAGTCTTCTTTAAACCTAATGATGATGGCTTCGGCATTTTGTTCCTCTGTATTTTGATAATACTTACTGTCATTGTGCCAATAATGTGGTAAACGCGAACCTAAAAGGATAATTTCTCCAGGTTTAAATACAGAAATATGATCTCCAATAAATTTTGTCCCCTCACTTTTAAGCACAAATGTAATTTCAAGCTCCTCATGAAAATGCCAGGGATTTCCAAAATAATTCACCTGTTCTCTTCTGGCATCAATATGAAATTTACTATAAGCTGGTACTTTTAAGTGAAGTGGTTTCATTGCACAAAAAATAAGGTTTTAATTATAGTAATCCCACAAAAGGCAAATTTTGTTTTATAAATAGCAAAATTAGCATTAAAAGCTCTTATTTTTTAGCTTTAGTTTCGTTGAACCAATTTTATAAAACATCAAGAATGAGGCTTTCATTCTTTATTTAAGCGACATGAAAATTTCTTACAGTTGGAAAATTTGTATCCTTCTATTTTTTGGTACTACTATCAACTACCTGGACAGGCATGTGTTCAGTATTTTAGCTCCAGAACTACAAAAATTATATAATTGGAACGAGTTAGAATACAGTTATATCGTTACAGCTTTTCAGGTTTCTTACGGTTTAGGGGTTGTAGTAACAGGAAAATTATTAGACAAATTTGGCACTAAATGGATTTTTGGGATAGGCGTTGCATTGTGGAGTGCTGCTGGGGTTGCTCATGCTTTTGCAAGAGGCGCATTTGGTTTTGGCTTAGCCCGCTTCGGCTTAGGTTTAGGAGAATCTGTAAACTTTCCTGCCAGTGTTAAAACAGTAGCGGAATTGTTCCCTCCTTCTCAAAAAGCATTCGCAACAGGTTTTTTTAATGCGGGTTCAAACATTGGTGCAATAGTAGCCCCATTGTTGATTCCTTTAATAGCCTATCATTATGGTTGGCAATGGGCTTTTATTTTAACTGGTTCTCTTGGCTTTATTTGGTTGTTTTTTTGGCTTACCACCTATAAAAAACCTGATCAAAAGTTAGTTAAAAGTGAAACAGCACTTCCTATAACATCAGTAAAAAGTTGGAAAAGCGTGGTGCTCAAAAAAGAAGTATTAACCATCTGCTTAGTGAGGTTTATATCTGACCCCACTTGGTGGTTTCTGCTGTATTGGTTGCCTAAATTTTTAAATGAGACCAAAGGTGTTAGTACCGGATCATTAGGCTGGCCTCTGGTAGCCGTTTACCTGCTGGCAGACGTTGGGAGTTTGACAGGTGGTGCATATTCATCCTTTTTAATAAAAAAAGGTAAAGGCATTTATGCATCTAGAAAACAAGCTTTATTAATTTGTGCTTTAATAGCATTGGTGCTTTGTGGAGTTGGTTTTACAGATAATCTTTGGATTGCAGTACTGTTAATTGGCCTTGGTGCAGCAGCGCATTGCGGTTGGACGGCCAACATATTCGCAACCATTACTGATATTTTCCCTTCAGATGAAGTAGGAACCGTAATGGGTGTTGCCACTTTATCCGCGGTTAGTGGAGGAATTTTATTATCCCTTTTAACTGGCAGAATTTTAGAAATCACAGGTGGTTACGGTGACATATTTATGATCATAGGTTTTACCTACCTATTAGGCTATATCTTATTAACCCGTTTAATTCCAGCAACAAAAACAAATCAAATAATAGAAAATGGACTATAAAAAATTAAGCAAAGAAGATAAAGCCCAGTTTGAGAAAGACGGATACATCCTAATCAAAGGAATGCTAAATGCATCAGAAGTAAAAAAGCTGTATGACATTGCTATAAATGACAAAGTAATTAGCAATAAATCATTTGATAGAGGCGATGCCAATGGACTAAGAACCAAATTAGCACTTTGGTACTCCTTAGGGGAAGACGCCTACAGTTTATTAGCTCGCTCTAAACGGATAGTTGAAGGTGCTAACCTGCTTTTAGGCGGTGAATCGGCACATTTTCACTCTAAGTTGATGCAGAAAGAACCTAAAGTAGGCGGTGCTTGGGAATGGCATCAGGATTACGGTTATTGGTACCGTGATGGCTTTTTGTATCCACAAATGCTGAGCGTGTTAACGGCACTATCTCCTGCAAATAAGGAAAATGGTTGCTTGCAAGTGATTAAAAGTTCGCACTTAATGGGAAGAATTGAACATGGCTTTAGTGGTGAACAAGTGGGTGCAGACCAAGAAAGAGTAGACGAAGTGCTTAAACACTCTGAATTGGTTTATGTTGAAATGGAAGCTGGCGACACCTTATTCTTCCATAGCAACCTGTTGCACCGTTCTGATGCCAATTTGAGTGATTCACCACGGTGGTCGTTAATTTCAGCATACAATTTGATCAGTAATAAACCTTATAAAGGAAACTATCCATCAGCTACTGAAAAGATAAAGATGGTAAATGACAATGTTTTATTACAATTAGGCAGTGAAGGGATAAAAGAAAATGCAGATTTTCTGGTGAAATAGATTTAAATATTTTTCATTCTATTCTCAATTATTCTTTTTAAACGATACAAAAAAGCGAGAAATGATGTAAATCATTCTCGCTTTTTTTATTTAAGTATCTACTTTATCTTTTGCTAAAAATCCAGTTTAAAAAACCTTTTAGTTTATAGTTATTTAAAGTTTAAATTATTAGATAGTTTAATACTTTTACATAAAAATTCAATAATCTATAAATAAAAACAAATATGCTTACTGGTGTAAAGGAAATAGCGAGAAGAGCTAATGTTTCTATAGGTACTGTAGATAGAGTTTTGCATAATAGAACAGGTGTTTCTGAAACAACCAGAAATAAAATATTGGCTATTATGAAGGAGTTAGACTACCAACCAAACATTTTAGCGAGAAGGTTAGCCTCAAAAAAAATATTACGTTTTGCAAGTTTAATTCCTGCTGTTTCCAATGAAACTCAATTTTGGGATGCTCCTATTAAAGGCATTGAAATGGCCGAATCTGAAATTAAGCAGTTTGGGATTGTGATAGATAAATATTTTTACGACCAGAATGACAAAGCATCTTTTGTAAAACAATCAAATAAAATACTCAATACGCCTATTGACGGCATATTAGTAGCCCCAATATTTATTGAAGAATCTTTAACATTCTCTAAGCTTTGCAATCTTAAAAGAATCCCGCAGGTTTTTATTAATTCTGATATTCCAAACGAATCTAGGTTAAGTTATATAGGTCCAGATTTATTTCAAAGCGGGCATTTAAGTGCGCACATGGTTAATTATTTAGTTTCAAGTGGCGATAAAATACTGATCATTAATATTGCTAAAGAGATAGATAGCTACCATCACTTGCTAAGAAAAGAGGAAGGCTTTATCTCCTATTTTAAAGACCACGAAAAAAAGGTTGAAATCATAAAAACGGATATTACTAACGACACAGATTATATATCAGTTGCTAAACGCTTAAAAGAAATATTGGCAGAGCATCAAGATGTAAAAGCAATTTTTGTAACCAATTCAAGGGTTTTCTCTGTGGCTCAATTTCTTCAAAAAACATCCCAAAAACATATTTTTTTAGTAGGCTATGATTTTTTACCTGAAAGCATAGAACATTTAAAAAATGATGTCATAGATTTTTTAATCTGCCAAAAACCTCAAGAACAAGGCTATAAAGGTATTATGGCTTTATATAATAGTGTCGTATTAAATGGAGAAGTGGAGCCTACCCATTATATGCCCATTGATGTAATTACAAAAGAAAACTTTAAATCTTACAGAAATTAAGATATATCTGATTAATGATAAAGTAATAAGGTATTGCTATCAACCGATTTTTCTGTAAAACAGTTCCTTTTTTATTCTCAAAAATGATGCTGAAAGCAAATTCATTAATTTTTTTATATGAATCATATCAGCGTATAATTCTTCTTTTGGTATAGTTTTACCGTATCGAAATGCAGTTCCTTTTGGGTCTGAATAGTCAAAAGCTTCAATAATATTTTCAAACCATTCGGGAAGATCTGCCTTAAAATCATTTTCTAAAACTAATTTGAGTTTTTCTTTAAGATATTTAAGATTATGGTTAATTTCTTCTCCAATTATTGCTTTAATATATAACTCTGTTGCATGTCTGTAATATAGATTGCAGGTTGAAATAGTTCTCTTTCTTCATCATTATTATGAGCTATTTCGACAATTTTGTCACCAGCTAATTTGAATGAATCGGCTGTGGCGAAAGTGTCTCCTAATTCAAACTCTCCACCAAAGACAACACCTCCCCATGTTTCGTCAATATTATCTGGCATTCTTCTAAACAAGGGAGTAATTCTTATTATAAAATCATCGATAAGTTCGTGTTCGAATTGGCTATTGGTATTTAAACCATGCATTATGTTTTCAATGTCCGGTTCATCTTCCCAATACATTGAAACATAAGCAAAAACCCTAATATCATTTATTTCAAATTGACGAATCTCTCCTTTGCCTATATTTGACCCTGAACTTAGATATTCTGAAAAAGTAAATGACCACGATTTTACTGTTTCCTTCTTAACAGATAATAAATGTGCGGTTTCTGATACTCCATATTTCATTGAATAGTTGACCATTGTAGTAATTTTCCTCTAACTGGCGCTGAATTATATATTTAATAAATCTTCTCAAATACATTTTAAATGTAGAAAAATAACTTCCAACTCTTTTTAAAAAAACAATTATATAAACCCAAAACTCTAACCATATCAAAAAAAAACAAGCACCTAAGCGCTTGTTTTAACCAACCAACCAAATACCCAGCAAATTATTGATGGGTAATCTTTTTATACCTTAATAAAGCTTCTAGATAATAATAATCAGCGTAAACTATTGGGGTATTAATTTCAGAATTCCCAGGTTTATGACCTACTGAGTGTTTCAATATAAAATTATTATTCTCGCTTAAATTAGCAGTGTATGCCGGCGAAGCTAAACTTGTCAGCATTTGCTCGGCAGTAGTAAAGTATAGTTTTTTCTGCTCTTTACTGTAACCGCTCAATTCTAAAAATGCGGAAGCAAAAACAGCAGCAGCAGATGCATCTCTTTCCTCATTAGGGATATTTGGAGCATCAAAATCCCAATAAGGTATTTTATCTGCCGGTAAATTTGGATGATTGATCACAAACTGAGCAATGCCTTCCGCCTGTTTTAAATATTTTTGATCTTTAGTTTCTCTGTACATCAAAGTATAGCCATAAAGTGCCCAAGCTTGTCCCCTGGCCCAAGCAGAAGAATCTGCAGCACCTTGATGAGTTTTCTTTCTATAAACTTTAGCTCCTGGCAAATAGCAAACCACATGATAACTACTAAAATCTTTTCTGAAATGATTAGCCAAAGTATTGTCTGCATGCGTTACCGCAATATTATACAAGTTCTTGTCGCCAGATTTCTTAGCCGCCCAAAACAAGAACTCCAAATTCATCATATTATCAATAATGACTGGGTACTCACAATCTGCATGTTTATCCCACGATTTAATTAAACCATATTTTGGATTAAACCTTGTGGCCAAAGATTTTGCACCTGTAAGCATAGGTTCTACATAAGCTTCGTTTTTAGTGATGCGATAGCCGTTTCCATAAGGACAGTATAACATAAAGCCTAAATCGTGGGTGGTAGTGTTGTACTTTTCTTTGTCTAAAGCTGTTGTCCATTTATCTGCGGCAACTCTCCACTTTTCATCTTTCGTGAATTCATACAAATACCATAAAGAGCCTCCAAAAAAACCACTGCACCACCAATCTGCTGTTCTATTGTCAATCTCTCCGTTTGGTTTTGTTGATTGCGGGAACTTGGTTAAATCCTGATGGCTTGCCAACATGTTTTCATATTGTTTAGTTGCAAAAATTAATTCCTTATTAACATCTAGTACAGCTTTTTTTTGTGCACATCCGGTAAATGCCATGGTTGTTATTAAAGCGAAAAGCAATATAATTCTGTTCATTTAATAATGGTTTTTGATGTTTAAGTAAAATTAAAATTGGTTAAATGTATGACTCACTGTAGCTCCTTTATTTTCGCTCTGAGGCAATGTAATGGCTATTGTTTGGGTAATTTTAAGCAGTGCAGTACTAAAAGTTATATGTAAATCAGTTAACTTTTGGGTAGGATCTGCCAAATATAAAATAGGGCTTTTAGAAGCTATATCTTTTATAAATAAAACACAAGGCTCATCAGTAGTGATGTTGAAATTTTCTGATTTTAAACTTCCTGCCTCATAAAAAACAACCTGAACCATTTTTAAATCTGTATTTTCTACTGCTTGCAATTGTGGCGTATTGGACAGTATTTTTATAACGATAGGTGCGGTAGAAACCATTTCTTTTTCACTTACGCCAGGCTTCACAATGTAAGCATAGGTTTCATTTTCAGGATCCTGCCCATGATTAAACCACAATTTAAAAACACTGTTTCTAATTGTTTCATTAGACCTGTTTGCATTGATTTTAGCCCAACTACCTGTTTGTTTATCCGTTGTTAAATGGATATCTCCTTTATTTGGAAAGTAATACCCAATGCTATCATGGAAAATCCAGCTCACGTTACTGGATACTAAACTGTTATTAATTGTAATCAATTTATCATTGACCAAAGCTTTTACCGGCCCCTTTAACCAAGCTTGGTTAACGGTAGTGGTAATGGGTTCATTGGCAAAACTATTGATAGCTGCGCCTAAACAAACTACCTCGTCATCAAAGAAAAACCATGCTTTCTTTGCAGTAACCTCATTGTAATCAAGTTTGTAAACACTTGCGCCATAAACACCGTCAGAAACTCCTCCCACAAAAGAATGTAAGCCTCTTTCTCCCCATTCGATGGTGGTTTTCTTATCTTCAGCGTAATCTCTAGCAGTTATACCCGGAATTTTATCCCATTCCCAAATTGGCATGATGTTAAAATATTCTGAACCACTTCTTTGGATATTGGTAGCGCCATCAGGTAAAAATTTACCTAATAAATTCTCTTGATTTCCAAATTCAGTTCTCACGGTACGTCTAGAAACTGCTCTAACATTAAATGAATAAGCAGGTCTGTTATGTAAGGTATAATCACTACTGTAAAAGAAAGTATGGGCTGGTTTAATTTTAAAAGATGGAGGTTTTGTTTGTAAAATCCTTTGTTCAGCCTCGTTTAAAATTTCTGTATTTTCTGGAGTCACTTTTTTCGCTAAACCCAATAAGCTTTGTTTGCCAGCTTGTTGCGTAATATTTGTTTTGTCTAAAACATCGTTTCTCGCAATCCCACGTCCTTCAGTGCTAAAATCGATATATCGTCCTCTAATCGTTCTTAAATAAGTCCCTATTAAATACTCATCAATTATTTTTAGCTTTTCTGTTGGAATGGCATAACTGGTGCCTGATAACCAAGATGCTACTTTGTATTCTCCTGATAGAAAAACTTGCCCGTAACTGGCAATTTGTAACTGAGGCCCATGTTGTTGATACGAAAAATCACTTTGTAAACCTTCTCTTTCACCAAAAGATATGGGTAGAAAAGCTTGGTTTACTGCAGAATCCATCAAATCGCTGTCTTTTAAAACACAAGACCTATAAATCATGTGGACAGCAATATCCAATTTATTGGCACCTACCGCTTTTAATACATCCCCTTGATTCATTCTTACTAGTAAAGAATCTTTCAAAGTGTTTGGCAACGTTTTGCTTCCATCTAGTAGCATTAATATTTCGCCAATTACTGTTGGCGAAGCAATTTCATTTTGAAACCAATTGGTGCTTTTTGGATTTTGTTTTATCCAATAACGTAAAGCGTTAACCGTTTGTGAAGTCAATTTTTGATGATCAGCAATACTTGTATTATTTAAACTCAGCATCAGGGCAAATTGCTTTACCCTGTTAAGATGTGTAAGCGGAGTCCAGCCTGTTTCTGCAGTTGAAGAATAGTCAATAGCAGTCCAATAGCCTTCGTCTTTTAACGATGAAGTATTGTTTTTTAAATCTTGTTTTAACTGCTCTATATTAACATCCGCTTTTAAATAAGCTACAATTCTTGATTCGATAACAGGAAACTCATCTTGCCCATAACTTGTTGATAATGAAAACCAAAAGAGCGACAGTACAACTGAAAATTTATAAAAAAAATTATTTGTCTTGAACAACATATAACGTTTTAATGGGATGCTTTTTTGTTTGGACTGGGAGCCATGATAAAAGTTAATTTACCTCCGTTAACAATCTCTTGGTGAGTGATGTAAAAACGATTTAAAGCTTTTCCGTTTAAAAGAACTTCTTTTACATAAACATTTTTAGCCGACTGATTTTTTGCATCAACAATAAATTTTTTACCGTTTTCTAAATTCAGAATTGCATTTGACACAGAAGGACTGCCTAAATCATACCGGTCTGAACCCGGCGCAGTAGGGTAAAAACCTAAAGAAGACATCATATACCATGCACTCATTTGCCCGCAATCATCATTTCCACCTAAGCCATCCGGACCGTTATGATATTGCTTTTCTAAAATCATACGGACTGTTTTCTGCGTTTTCCAAGGTTCTGAAGTATAGTTATACAGATAAGCAACGTGGTGTGCCGGCTCATTTCCATGAACGTAGTTGCCAATAATTCCTTCTCTGGTAATGTCTTCTGTGTGCGCAAAAAACTCATCAGGTAAATGCATGGTAAACAACGAATCTAAATGAGGAATAAACTTTTTATCGCCACCCATCATCCCTATTAATTCTTTTGGGTTTTGAGGAACATAAAGGCTATAATTCCAAGCATTTCCCTCAATAAATCCTTGTCCTTCGGTTTCTAAAACATCAAAATCTTTCCTAAAAGTTCCGTCTGATAAACGAGGACGCATAAAACCAATGGAAGCATCATAAACATTCTTCCAGTTTTCAGCTCTTTTTATAAAGGTGTCATAAACTTCGGTGTTGCCTATTTTTTTTGCCAATTGGGCAATACACCAATCGTCATAAGCATACTCTAAAGTATTTGAAACGGCTGTTCTATTTTTATCAAAAGGAATATAACCTTTATCAATATAATCTCCAATGCCTTCATAGTTACGTTGGTTTGCAGTGGTTACACACGCTGCCAAAGCTTTGTTTACATCTCCAGTAAAATTGCCTTTAATAATAGCATCTGCAATTACCGAAACGCTATGGTAGCCACTCATACACCAATTGTCATTTGCAGAATTAGACCAAATTGGCAACATTGGCAAAGCGCTTTGGTCAAAATGGGCCAACATAGATTTTACCATATCGTCATTCCTTTTCGGTTGGATGATATTGAAAAAAGGATGTAAAGTCCTGTAAGTATCCCACAAAGAAAAAGTGGTGTAATTTGTAAACCCTTCTGCTTTGTGGACTTTTTGGTCTAAACCTTTATATTCCTTATTTACATCCATGTAAACGGTTGGGCTTAAAAAAGCGTGGTACATTGCCGTATAAAAATTGATGGCATCTTCTGTTTTTGCTGTTTTCACCTCAATTTTTTGCAATTCTTTATTCCACGCTTGCTGTCCTTGTTCTTTCACCAAATTAAAATCCCATCCTGGAATTTCAGTTTGCATATTCAATAAGGCATTATCAGTGCTTACTGGCGAAATGGCGAATTTTATTTTGACCTTCTCTCCTTCTTCTGTATCAAAATTAAAGTACATTTTGATTTTCTTTGCAGCCATTTCTGGGAAGTTCTTAGTTTGGTCAAACTTTCCCCAAAAACCTTTATAAACCTCTTTTTGCGTATAATCTTTTGCTCCGTAAGATTTGAATGGTTTAGAAAATGACATTGCAAAATAAACTGTTCTGTTTTTCGCCCATCCGTTTGTCTGTCTAGAACCAATCACTAAAGAATCATTCACTACCCTAAAATAAGTCCATACATTCTTGTTATCATAGTTGTAAATACCATGCATTAAATCAAGAATGATATTAGATTCTTTAGATTTAGGAAAAGTATATTGATGAAAACCTACACGAGCCGAAGTAGTTAATTCAGCCAAAATATTGTCATCATCTAATTTTACTTTGTAATAGTTGGTTTCAGAAACCTCATTATTGTGGCTATATTTTGAGCGGTAGCCATTTTCAGGATGATTGGCTGTACCTGGGTTAAGCTGTACTTTGCCCACAGTAGGCATCACCAAAAAATCACCTAAGTCTGAATGCCCTGTACCACTGTAATGGGTATGGCTAAAGCCAACTATTGTTGGGTCATCATACTGGTAACCTGCACAATATTTATAAACATCCTTGTTGTATTTTCCGTCTTCTTCGTAAGAAAGCGTATCAGTATCTGGACTTAACTGTACCATTCCAAAAGGTACGGTTGCACCCGGAAAAGTATGACCCATTTTTTGAGTACCAATAATAGGCTTTACATATTGATATAAATCGCTTTTAGTTTGTGCTTTTAAAGGAAAAACGATATTGCCTATTATAGCAGTAATAAGTAAACATTTACTGAAATTTTGCATAATTACGGTTTAAAATAGCTTATAAAACAAAACATCAATCTACTTTAATATCAGTAGATTTCTGTGTAAACAATAATTTTTTCTGATCTATCTGTTCAAAAGTCACTTTTTTCAATTGTGCACCCTGTACATCATCCATTATTATTGGCAATCTATAATCTTTCTTTTCTGCAGTTAAATGAATGTTAGCGAAATTGATATTTTTTGCATGTCTAACATAAATACCCCAAGCTGGGATTTCCTTAAATTGAGAAAACTCTGGGTATTGAGCTGGTTGTTCTGGAATGCTATCTAATTTATCCAAAGCCACGTAAGCCACCATTTCGCTACCTCTGCCTGGATATGAAATATTGAAGTTTGTAAAAGTTACATCTTCTATGTATTGGCCAGGTAAACCAGCAATAATAATTGGAGAAATATTTCTTGGCATATCTTCAATTGGTCCTTCGTAATCATAACCGGCATCTGCTTTACCAAAAGGTACATCCGCAGTCACGTTTTTGATGGATATCCGGTTCATGGTAGATTTTTTACCCACAACTCGCTCTCCCAATCTTAAATAAATAACATTACCGGTATTGGTGCTTTTTAATCCATCAATCAAAATATCTTCTAAAAAACCTCCATCTACACTTTGTAAAGCAATTGCAGAACGGTAAGTATTATAAACAGTATTATTAATTGCTTTGATATTTCTGAAACCACCTTTGCCAGCTGTACCTAATTTTATTCCATTTGCACTGGTACGTACAATGTTATTTTCGATTAAAATGTTGTTACAAAAAAATCCAGCTGTATGCGATTTTAAACAAATTCCATCATCAGCGGCATCAATATTATTGTTGGTAATTACCACATTCTGACAATCAACAATATCAATCCCATCACTATTCCAAAAAGCAACATTGTTCACAGTAATGTTATCTATCAGCATGTTTTTACAACGCTCGTAAGTTTGTAACCAACAAGCAGAATTTTTAAGTATGAGGTCTTTAATGGTAACGTTGGTACAGTTGAAAAAATAAATAACCATGGGCCTGATTGATTCCCTAGTACGGTCATATTTTAAAACATCTTCAATTAAGCCATCATTTGCATAAGCAATAGAATTATTGGCTAATTCTCTTCCTTGTCCATCAATCATCCCTTTTCCAGTAATCGCTACGTTTTCTAAATCTCTGGCATGGATCAATGCAGTTTGACCAATTCTATCATAATCAAATGGGTTTGTTGAGCCTAATAAAACTGCCCCTTCTTCTAACTGTAAAGTAACATTAGATTTAAGATGGATTGAGCCAGTTAAATATCTGCCTACATAAAAAACCAGTCTGCCACCACCATTTTTATTGATATAATCAATAGCAAATTGGATGGAACGGGTATTTAATGTAGTTCCATCATTTTTAATATGGAAAAATGATGCTTTGTAATCTTTTGCAAAAGCGCCAGCAGCCTGTAACATTACAAGCAGGACAATAAGCATAAATTTTTTTTGATGTTTCATAATCTATAATTTTATTAAAATAAATATACCGGACCTAGTAAGCCCATTGATTGTAGTGGTTGTGGTTTTTTTGGCTGATTAGTCCAATATTGAGCAGTTGTGTTATCCGTTAATGATTGCATGTAGTTCAACATTACGGTTGTCACTTTTATTTCGAATGTATTTAGTCCTTTTTTCAAAAAGTCTTTTGCAACGTATGCTCTTCTTCCATACCATTGTGTGCCTAAGTTTTCACCGTTAACAAGAAGTTCAGAAATACCTGCTACTTTTCCTAAATCTAAATATTGAGCCGTTGCTATATTATCTAAGTTAATGGTACTTTGGTAAGAAACTGTACCGGCAAAATGGGTGAAATCTGGTAAATCTTTTAAGTCTTTAAGTTCTCTAAACTCTTGTTTTTTCACCGTTCCGTCCATGTGATTAAAGGTTACTTGCCAAACTGAATTTAAAGGAATGCTATTTTCTTTTATTTCAGGAATAGGATCCCAGTTTTTACCCTGTTTTTCTTTATCAAAAACAATAATCCTTGAATCTGCTGGTGCAAGTTTAATTTTTAAAGTTCCGTTTTTTAATTCCAGTTTAAACTTATCTCCAGTTGCAGCATCCCAAATCCAAGCTTGCTTATTAACTGTAATCTCAGAAGAAAAATTGGCCTCCAAATCAATACTTTTATGAGTGCTGGCGTTGTTAATAATCAATATTTCAGCATCCTTAGTTTGATACCTCACCTGTGTTACAAAAGTGTTTGGTTCGGCAATTTTTAAGTAAGGTTTAATATTATATTTTTCTTGAACACCTGTGTACCACGTCTTAAAGTCGCCTTCTGGCTTAGCTAAAAAGACAAACTGTTTTGGATACTCTTTTAATTTATCAATCCAGTTTTTTACTTCTTTATCCTTTTGTTGATAATTTAACCAGCCTAAAGATTTCTCCGGATAGGTTCCTATACAAAAAATACGACCTCCTGATTTTATAAAATCATACAGTCTTTTAGCAGTGTTGGGCATCATGCTTTTTACATCTATTAAAAAAAGCGTATGGTATTTTCTTTCACCATAAGTCATCCAACCTTTATTAAAACCAGCATCAGCAATTACTTGTTCCGATACATAATCACAAGCATTTCCATTTTGATGGATAGATTCCCAAATCAACATTTGGTAAGGAGGCGTAACACGGGAAGGAAATGGTTCCATTTGTGCTCCAAATTCGTTCCACATATCTCCCGTTGGCGCCATAATCGCTATATCGGCAAAAAAAGTAGCCTGTTGCAATAATGCAGACTGCCTTGCCCTATAATCCGTATAATGTTTAAAATATGGCCACATGGTATTCTGCTCATTAAAATAACCACCATATGTTATCCAACCTGGAAAAGCTGCCGCTTTTGGAGAATAATTAAAGCCATGGAAAACAGGATGCGTAATTCCTGAAATGGTGCTTTGGTCTCCAGCTATTTTAAAAAGCTCCAAAGATTCGTTAAACACCATATCTGTATTTGTCAGCTCTTCTGAACTGACAAGTTTTTTACCTTTTAAATGCGCAGCAGAAGATACAGATTTGTTGATCATGGTGTTCCCACGACCTAAATGCCAAGGATATTTGGTGAAATCTGCTTCAGAAATTTCCTCACCAATACCATATTTCATCCAAGTTTCGCCTTCGGGTATGTCCATCATAAAGCTTCCTTCTAAAGGAAAATGACCTCTGCCGTACGCTTGAGCCCTTGATTTTACATTATTATCTGTACACCATTTGGCAAATGTATTTGAAAATCTTTCTCTAAAAATTTCTGCCTTGGTGTATTCAAAATCGTATCGCATGCGATTCAGCATTTTTTCCATTTCTGGACTAACATCTACCGCATAATTCAGGCTGACCGTATTACCCATTCTTCCTGTTTTAAACAAGATAAATGGCAGGTAAGGATATAAATCATAACCTCTGCGTTTCTGAAACTCATCCATCATATCGATGTTCCAATTTGCGCCTTCCATTTCTAAACTATCTATAAAAAAAGACCTTACAGATGGAGCCAATGGACCAATTCTATTTTGGATAGTATCTGTTATTCGATGGAAATATTTGTTGATCGCTTTTTCATTGTAATGGTTAAGAACAGGGCCTCTGCCTCCGGGAGCACCCTGTATTACCTTCATAAAACCTTCTATTTTTACCAAGGCATAAACCGCGAACTTCCCTTTTGGTAAATCTATTTTTAGAACATCATCAAATACTTTATTTTTGATGTTGATTACCTGTTCAATGTTAGTTAAAGGATCCGGAACTAATTTTAATTCTAAAAGCTCCATCTTACGTCCGCTATACGGGCTTAATGTTGCCGGATCAGCTTCTTTGTAAATATCGAATATAGAAAACTCGGTATTTATTGGTCCTTCAAGTTTTTTTACTGCAGTCACCACCACTTGCGCCCGCTCCTCCCCTTCTAAAAATTCGGCACCAAAAGGAAAACCTGTCCCTGCCAAAAGATCGCAGGTCATCCCTAGTTTTTTAGCCTCATCTAAAGTGAATTTCAAAAGATCAACCCATTCGTCGCTTAACCATTCAACAGACGGAATGCCCATATCGTCTGTATTAGACGGAAATGAAATCGGGTTAATTTCCACACCACCAATTCCGGCGTCTTTTAATATTTTTAGTTCTCGGGCGAGTTCAGTTTTTTCAATTTTGTTACCGTTCCACCACCATCTTACAAACGGACGATAGTTTGAGGTTGGATTTTTAAATAATTTATATAAATCATCCTCGGAAATTTCCATTAACGTTTCGGAAATCGACTTAGAAAAAGCATTTCCGTTCAGCATTAATAAGCTTGCCGCAGAAAAAATTGCACTTTGCTTTAAGAAAGATTTTCTTTTCATAGTTTTTATTTTAGGCGTAACGATTTTGTAAAAAATCCTTCATCCATAAATTTATTCTCCACTGTTCATCTCTTACAGCTATTGTTCTGTCCCCTTTTACAAAATATGGTGCTGGTCCAAATTCTGGAGTAATGGTAATTGGGGTTTGACTAGCACTCATCTGTGCGATCCACTTATCCCAAATTTTCAAATGAGCATTTAACACTTCCTGATACTCAGGATATGCAGGGTCCCAAACTTGAGATGCCTGTGTGCTACCTACTCTTGCATGAATATGTTTAGCATGTCTGATAGCACTATTCAAAGCATTTTGTTGATCTTCTAACAAACTTTCTGAAACACAAAACCAATGAGAAACATCAAAAGTTAGTTTTAGGTCTGGATTTTCAGCTAAAATAGGAGCTACCGCATGTGTCGCATAAGACCATTTATTTCGATGTGTTTCTTGATAAATGGGGGTTTGATACTTTGCCTCAATTTTATCGCAAATGAAGAGGCATTTGTCTATTTGTTGCTTATTAAAAAACTCTCTGCCTGTTTGGGCACTAAAAAACAATGGTTTTTTTAACTCGCTTCTGATTTGCATCAATTCATTTAAATCATCTTCTAGCTTTTGCAGATAAACCTCCAAATTACTGTAAGGATCAATTACCGCCATTACTATCGCAAAATCTAACTCATAAAAAGCTAATAATTCCAAAACTCGGGCATCGTCTCTTGGCTCGCCAAAAGGGAACTACTCAATACCTGAAAAACCTGCATCTTTAACCTGTTTTAAAAATATATCCCAAGGAATATCCTCAGAACCCCAACGCGGACAAAGAAACTTAATTGGCGAATTCATTTGTTATGATTTATAAATCAATGGATTTTGTTCCTCATTGTTCAACAAATCACCAACTTTAAGGGTTTTTAAATAAGCATCTGGCAATATATTAGGCTCTCCGTTAAAAGTGTTTCCATCTGGCATATAAGCACAGGTCATGGCTCTTCTATTGCCACAGCTCATATTTGCGCCAGCACCATGTATGGTTAAACCGTTGTGGAAAGAGCAACTTCCTGCTTTCATGCTTGCAGAAACAGATGCTACTTGGGCAAATTGCGGGTAAGCTTCAAAAATACCATCCATATTTTTGCCTATTCCTTTATTTTCGTAAGTGGTTTCTTTGAATGATGCTGGGATGAAATACAGGCAGCCGTTTTCTAAAGTTGCATCATCTAGCGCTACCCAAATAGATAAAGCGCTCCTATCAGAGAATGACCAAAACGGAGTGTCTAAATGCCAAGAAGTTGGGTTTGCCCAAGGTTTTTTAAATAAAGCCTGGTCATGCCATATTCTTATACCATCGGCACCAGAAAGTTGAGCAGCCATTTTACCAATTCTTTCATCCAACATAATGTCTTTCACTTTATCATTGGTTTGCCAAAGGTTAAGCAATTGATCAAAAACTTTAGAAAAATATTCTGAGTCTTTATTGATGCCATCATCTTTACCCACAATTGCATCTTTACCTGGCATTTTTAATCCTTTTCTTTCAGTAATCGCTTCTGAAACAGCTTCACGCCATTTCCCCAGTTCTTCTTCCGATAGAAAATCTTCTATGACAATAAATCCATTTTCTTGGTAAGATTTTATTTGTTCTTTCGTTAATTCACATTTCATTTTTAAATACTTTAGGTTGAAAACGTTTAGTGTTTATCTTTTTTAAATTGTTTAAATCATCTAAAAACTGATTTGTGTACTGCTCTGATCATCTAAAAACAACACCGCATTGTGGTGGTTTCTTAGTAAGGTGGATGGGAAATTATCGCTAATTTCTTGGTTTAAAGTATGATATACTGCTTTAGCTTTTTTCTCTGTTGGAACGGTGCAAAACGCAAAAGGCGCTTGAAGCAATGCCGGTAATGTTAAGGTAAGTGCGTGTGTAGGCACTTGGTCAATATTTGTAAAACATCCATCGTTAACTTGTTGCGTTCTGCATTGTTCATCCAAATCAACTCGTTTTACTAAATACCGATCCTGAAAATTTGCAACATGTGGATCGTTGAATGCCAAATGAGTGTTTTCACCAATGCCTAAGCAAACAATATCTGTTGGGAATTTGGTTAACAAATTAGCGTAGCGTAAGCATTCGGATTTATAGTCTGCCTCATTTCCGTTGATGTAGTTTACGCTGTTAAAAGGTGCTTTGCCAAAAAGGTATTCTTTTAAAAAGTTGCCGAAACCTTGTGGCGCATCTGTAGCTAGATTAACGTATTCATCCATATGAAATGCATTGATGCGTGACCAATCTATTTCTTTGATTAAAAGCGCAGCAAAAAAATCGTTTTGCGAAGGTGCCGCTCCAAAAATCATATTTACGAAAGGTTGCTCACTCAGCAACTTGTTTATGGTTTCAGCAACAGCTGCTGCAACAGCTTCGCCCATCAGCGTTCTGTTTTCGAAAACCTTTACTTTTAATTTGTCTTTTATAAATTCTTTCATTTATTTATTCTTACAAAGTAAAATCTGATGATTTATAAACTATATTTCCATTAACCATCGTAATTTTTATATTGATATTCTCATCAAAAATCAATACATCAGCATCTTTTCCTTCCGTTAAACTCCCTTTTGTGCTTTCGATACCCATAATGGTAGCTGGTGTTTTAGAAATCATTCTAACGGCTTCAATTAATGGGATATCTGCCATTTGCACCATTGTTCTTACCAATCTATCTGTTGTGGCAACACTTCCGGCAAAGGAAGACCCATCAGGCATTTTAGCCACCCCATTTTCAACAATTACTTTTAATCCTGTTTCTTTGTTGCCAAGGATACTATCACCTTCTGGCATTCCGGCTGCTCGCATGGCGTCAGTAACTAAAGCGATACGATCTGGTCCTTTTATTTTGTAGGTCAATTTTAACAATGGTGGCGGTACATGGATTCCGTCTCCAATAATTTCTACATCCATGGCATCTATGAGGAATGCACTTTCAATTACACCTGCGTAACGGTAAGTGTTTCGCCTAGTAACTGTAGACATTGCAGAATAAAGATGTGTAGCCAAAGAATAACCATTTTCAACTGCGTTTAAAACTTCTTCATAAATGGCATCTGTATGTGCAATGGCCGCAACAATTCCGTTTGATTTTAAGTATTTTCCCATCTCAACTGCTCCTGGCAATTCCGGGGCAACACTCCAGCGCTTGATGTCTCCTTTTGCATGGGAAATGATATCTTTATATTCTTCCACATCAGGATTTCTGATATACCTAGTGTCTTGTGCGCCACTCTGACTTAGTGCGAAATAAGGACCTTCCAAATGTAAACCTATAAACTGTGCACCTTTGGTGTTTTTAGATTGTACGCTTTTATATAAATCAACAGCTTTTAAAAGATCTTCTTTTGCACAGGTAAGTGTGGTGGGCGACATGGCTGTGGTGCCGTAAGTAGCATGAATTTCGGCAATTTTTAAGTATGCCTCTTCTGTGCCATCCATAAAATCATGGCCACCGCCACCGTGGATATGAATATCTATAAAGCCAGGGGAAACATAATTCCCTTTAGCATCAATTATTTGATGGTCGGTAGTTTCAACATCAACCTCGCTAACAAGTTCTATTTTTTTGTCATTTATCAAAAGCACCCCATTTTTTATAATTCGAAAGGGCGTAATGATATGACCGTTGATTATCTTAATTTTTTTCATGTTTAGCTTTTAACAATCAGTAAATTGTATTTTAAACTAGTTATCAAAATTTCATTTTTTAGGTAGGGCTAACCAAAATCTATTGATCCAAAAAATTCAGGTAAATGAAAATCAGGGGTTTTTGCATCAATCATATTCCATGAATAAAAGTTTTTATGTGGTAAATCATCACCACATTTAAAAAAATTCCCAAATCCACTTTGTTGATGTAGCGTTTTTAAACTGCTATATTCAAACACTTCAATAGGAATAATTATAGTGATTTGCCATAAGTACTTAGCAACGCTTTTTATTGGGGCGGTTACAATTTCAATATGTGTTTTCACCTTATTAATGGTCTCCTCTGCTAAAAAAATTCTATTTGATCTTTCTTTGCCATAGGCTATACGGCTAATTCCTACACAGTTTAATTCTATATTATAATATTCATTTTCTGAACCAAAAGAAACAAAAAACTCTACACAATTGTCTTTATTTACGGGGCCATTTGTTTTATGGGTATTTACTTTAATCACATCTTCGGCAACATCATATTTCAAAAATATGGCTGTACCATTATGTGCTATGGCAAAACTAGCATGACAGTTAGTTTTGTAATTGGACCAAGGCTGATAGCTAATATGATTTTTTGGTAAAGCAGCTATTAATGAAGCAACTTTAACCATCTCAGAATTGATATTCAATTCATCTATCAATGGTATAAATAAATTTTTCATCACATATTTTTAAACCATATAGGCATTAATACTTCCCGAATTTTATGTTTAAACTTTAAATCTAAAGAGCAAGGGATAACACGCTTAATTGAAGAAGTGTTATTCATAATAAGTATAATGATATCTTCTATTTTTCATTAAAAGAAGCCATCTATTAAGATTTAGTTCTGCTTTCAAATCCATAAAAGCAACTTTTAATATAAAAAGGGGGAAATACTTATTAAATAATAAAAGTATTTCTCCCTGTTTTTAATACTATTTTGTGTAACCTATATTTTGTTCTAATACTGCATCTTTATTAAGTGCAATCTCAGAAAAAGGTAAAGGCCATAAGTTGTTAAAGTCTTTAATAGTAGCTAGTGTTTTTTCTTTATTCAATCTTTTAGCTCTTTCAACAAGCGTACCTGTACGAACCAAAGTCATCCTGCGGTTTTCTTCACCAATTAACTCTCTAACACGCTCGTCCAAAATAAAATCTAATGTGATATCTGATGCATTTACATTAGCTGCATTTGCCCTACTTCGTAAAACATTAATACTAATAGCTGCATCTCCTAATTTTTTCTGTTTCATCTGGGCTTCTGCAAGTAAAAGATAAGTTTCTCCAAAGCGCATCATGGTAATGTCTTTGTAAGCACCATTTCCTGTAGGATCTGTAGAAATATAATGGTTCCATTTAGTAGTGAAAGGAGCTATTTTATATAATGTATCTGCTGGTACTGGAATAACCTTTTGTCCAAACTTAGCGTTCTTAGGGTCGTTATAATAAAAATCGCGATGTATGTTGTACTTAGAGTTACGCATATCACTAGTTTTATATAAACCATTTATTACCCAAGGACTTAAACGAAGACGGCCTACTCCACGTCCACCTAAAGAATCGGCAACTAATAAACCAGCAACGTTTGAATAGTAAGGCACCCAAACTCTTCTATGTTGATCTAAACTAGATGAACCACCTGGAGTAAGGTATTCCATTTCTTCTACCCAAATAGATTCAGTGTTACCTGATGAACGACGTTGATTACCTGTTATAAACATATCAGAAAATGGATCACCGGGTAAAGATTTGTTAACACCAAATCTTGCTTTAATCAAGGTTAACTTCTTACTGTTGATAATCTCCATACATTGCAACTCTGCAAGGTCATTCTTACCTTGTCTTAAATAAACTTCTGCTAGCAACTGATTCGCTGCTTGTTTATTTATTCTTCCTGATTTTGATACTGCATCAATATTGGGAAGGTTAGCAGTGGCATAAATAAGATCATCGTTAATTAAAGTGTTTAAACTTTCTAGTGATGCTCTAGTAAAATCTGTTTTTGGTGCAGTTAAAGGTTTATCTACCAATGGAACAGGTCCATATAGAGTGACCAAAAAGTTATAGGCAAAAGCTCTATAAAACTTAGCTTCTGCTGTATATAAACTTCTTTGAGCAGTTGTTAAAACAGCAGTATCATCTTCTGCTCCTTGTATAATTAAATTAGCGTTAGTGATCACTTTGTAAGCCCATGTCCAAAAATAAGACACCGCAACTCCTTCAGAGTTAAGTAATGCATAATTCTCAAAAGGCTCAGATTCTGGACCAAATAGTCCGTTTATAGCTACATCTGTACCAACTTGAAAAACAGCTATCAATGACTGTCCAGGGTTCTGCATTGTAGTTTGCTCACGAACGGACAGTTGTAGCCCTGCAATACCTGCTTCCATACCTGCTACATTTTTATAGGTATTAAGCGGTGAATATGCCGAATCTGAGTTTTCGTCTAGAAAAGATTTCTGACAAGAGAGAAAACTAAATAAAAACGGAGTAATGATGAGTAAAAAGATTAATTTTTTCATAATATTTTTTTTTTAGATTTTAACGTAGTGTAACATTTAAACCAAATACAAAGCTCGAAACTAAAGGATATACGCCATAGCTAAGAGGTGCATTTGCAGCACCTGATTGAGAACCATTCACACTTAATTCTGGATCAAGCCCAACCCAATCAGTAAAAGTGGCAATGTTTCTACCACTTAAGAAAGCAGTTAAACTACCCAGTTTTATCTTGTCTAATGCTTTTTGCGTTAAACTATAGCTAAATGTAATATCTTTTATTCTAGTATAGTTTTGATCTACAGGGTAAGCATATTGTTTAGGATTAGTATATGTTAAAGACGGCTGTGTATTGTTCATATTAGCTGCCGTCCAATAACCAACTTCTTGAGGAAAGCTTACACGGCCACCGTAACTTTGTAAGTTTAGTAGCGGATTGTTGATTTTTGCGCCTTGTGCTGTTTGTATTAATACACTCAACCCAAATTCTTTGTACTTAAAGTTATTCATCATACCACCAGTCCATTTTGGCAAGCTGCTACCTTGATAAACTTTATCTGACTCAGTAATCACTTTATCCTTATTAATGTCTACAAACTTTAGGCTTCCTGGTGTTGCACCTGGATCAACCTGAGATGCGTCTTCACCTACTTGCCATACGCCTGCAACTTGATAATCATAAATAGCATATAAAGGTTTTCCAATAAATAATTTATTGCCAATATCATCTTTACCATCTCCGTAAAGCGATACAATCTTATTACGGTTAGCAGAGAAATTAAAATTAGATGACCAGGTGAAATTGTTTTTCTGTACGTTAATAGTATTTAAAGTGAATTCAATCCCTCTATTCTCTACACTACCTAAATTATCAAATACACTTGCGTAACCACTTACTGTAGGTAGTTTACGACTCAATAATACATCATCAGTTTTAGTCTGATAAGCTTCAACTGTTCCGCTTATTCTACTATTGAATATAGAAAAATCAATAGCTAAGTTAGTTCCAGTTGTACTTTCCCAATTTAATTGTGTGTTACCTAATACTCCGTTAGCTAGCAATGAGCTTGAAACCAAACCGGTTGCAGTAACTCCGTTATAAATGTATTTAGTAACACCTTGAGTAGTAATTGTTTGATAAACGCCAACAGCTTGGTTACCAGAAGTACCGTAAGAAGCTCTTAACTTGATATTATCAATTTGCTTCACATCCTTTAAAAAATTCTCTTTAGAAATATTCCAACCTATCGCTACAGATGGAAAAGTTCCGTATTTGTTAGTTCCAGATCCAAAAGCAGAATAACCATCACGTCTGGCAGTAGCAGTGAATAAGTATTTGCTATCATAAGAATAGTTGATACGTCCCATTTGCGAAACCAAAGCTTCTCTGCTGTAAAAAGAACCTGCTGTTATCACAGCTGCTGCACTTACATTATTGTATGATAAATCATCATTAATAAATGTTCTGCCTGTAATACTGTTTATTTCATATTTTTTCTCTTGGCCACTATATAATCCAGTAACATCTAAATGATGTTTTCCCCAGTTTTTATCGTAAGTCAATATGTTCTCAATTATCCAACTGTTGGTTTCAGAATTACTAATTCCGGCAGTTCCTTGAAATGTATCGCCAGCATTTGTTCCTCTATAAGAAGCACTTCTAGAAGGTAGAAATGCATAATTAGCATTCAACCTATATTTTAAGCCAGGAATAAATTTTGGTTTAACCTCGGCATAAAATATACCGTTAAGGTTTTTTTGTCTGTCTATTACATCAGCATTTAAACCTAATAGCGGATTTTTTGTATAAGTTTCTGAAAACATTGGGTAAATGGTATATTCACCATTGTCTTCACGTAAACGGCCGTAAGGACTCATTTGCATAGCCGATGAATAACTTACTGTTCCTCCGTCTGTGTTATTATCTGCAAAAAACAAAGATGTTCCAGCAGTTAACCAATCTGTAACATTTGCGTCTAAATTTGAACGGAAAGAAGCCCTACCAAACTGGTATCCTTTTAACACACCTTTTTGTTTTTGAAAAGCTCCAGAAACAAAATATTTGATTTTATCTCCACCACCAGAAATACTCAAATTATGATCTTGAATAAATCCTTGTTGAGAAATTTCATTCAACCAATTAGTAGTTAAACCAGCAGCGTAATTTTCTTTTTCGTACTGATTAGGAACCGGAACAGCGCCAGGCACTTGGTTCTTTTGTGCTAAAAAATCAGTATACTGCTGAACGTATTGTTCTGGACTTAATGGTGTTAAAGTCTTGTTCTGATATTCTGGACCGGCAAAAGTACTGTATCTGATTGTTGGATTGCCTGATTTACCTCTCTTAGTAGTAATTAAAATAACACCACTTGAGCCCCTAGTGCCATAAACTGCAACTGCAGAGGCATCTTTAAGAATTTCTATGGATTCAATATCATTTGGATTGATATCATTCATAGAGCCACCTAAGTTGCTAAAGGGAACACCATCAATTACGGTTAATGGTGATGTACTTGCATTAATTGAGTTCACCCCTCTAATTTGCACCCCGGCAGAACTACCTGGTACTGAAGAATTCTGACTAATTCTGATACCTGCGGTAGTTCCTTCAATTGCATGAAGTACATTGGTGACAGGTATTTTTGATAATCTTTCTTTAG
The DNA here is from genome assembly GCA_039918235.1 of Pelobium sp. Taxonomy (GTDB): domain Bacteria; phylum Bacteroidota; class Bacteroidia; order Sphingobacteriales; family Sphingobacteriaceae; genus Pseudopedobacter. Next base: position 29,437 of record JBDSHZ010000015.1, on the reverse strand, counting down.
GCACAGATGTTACAGAGCCGGTAATGTCTGATCGTTTTTGCGTTCCATAACCCACAACTACTACCTCATCAATTTTGTAAGAATCAAAATCCATTGATAAGGTCACATCAATTACAGATCTATCAGCGATATTAATACTTTGAGAAACATAACCAACATAACTAAATACTAAAACGGATCCTTCAGGAGCTGTAATTTGGTATGCTCCAGATGCATTTGTTCCAGTACTTATATTGGTTCCTTTTACATTAACAGATACGCCTTGCATCACGCCTCCACCTTCTCCTTTTACAGTACCATTAATTGTCACATCCTTAACCACCGCAACGGTATTTAAGATGTGATTAGATTTATTGATTTTGGTTTCTTTAACAAATTTCTCTGTGGCTGCATTTACATTGGAGGATAGAATTAAAACAGAAGCACATAAAAAGGCATGCTTTGCATTAAAATTCTTGTAAAATTGGAGAAAAGAATTTGCGTTTAATAATAGTTGTTTTTTCATTCTTTTGCGTTTAATTTTTTTAATGGATTGCAGAAGTGTATTCACTCCTGTATTAACATTTTGGGATAACTAAAAGATGTTTAGGATATCTTAAGCTAGTTTTCATGTGATACAGTTTTCATTCATATATTATATTTAGTTTAATAAATTGATATTATTTATAAAGTTTGATCTTGAAATTCTAAAATGTGGTCTTTCTTTTTCCTGAGATTTGGTACCCAATTTTTTACCTGATGACCATAAAAAGCATAAAATACCAAATAGAGGTAACAAGGAATAAGTAGCCAATATGCACTTCTCACATCATATAAATCTGCCAAATAGCCATATATAACAGGGAATATGGCACTTCCGCATAATGCCATAATTAGTGTAGATGATCCTATTTTAGTAAACCTTCCAAGGTTTTTTAATGCCAAAGGCCAAATTCCGGCCCAAACAAGTGAGTTTGCAAGGCCAAGTAAAACAATAAACCAGATGGAGATATCTATATAATGACCTAGGATATGGTAATTACCGTGTGTGTAGATAATTAGTAAGGTAAAAACAGTTCCAAGCATGGTGCAAATGCGCAGAATATTTACTTGAGAAATTAGCTTTGGAATAAAGATGATCCCTATTGAGTATCCCACAATAGTTGCAAATAAAGTATAAGACGGAAAAACTTTGGCTTCCATAATTTGCATATTCATGGAAGTTGCATAGCCAATAATTGTATCAATGGCTATCACTTGTGTTCCCACGTGAAAAAAGATTGCTAAAACACCCAATATTAAATGAGGGAAATGGAAAAGACTTTTTTTATTAGAATTTAAAGTGGATATTTCTTCACTTTCCTGTTCAGTATCTATTTCTGGTAAGGGAGAGAAAAGGATTAAAAAACCAAGAATGGTGAGCACAACTCCCAAAACAGAATAAGGAATGATTACTCTTCTGATTAGCTCGTTTAGTACCTCATTCCTTTCAACAGCGCCCATTAAAGGTAATTGATTCATCATCTCATTATCTGCAACTTTAAAAATTACAGATGCAAATATGAGGGGAGCAATTATTCCTGCGCCTTTGTTGCATATTCCCATGAAGCTAATCCGTTTAGCTGCTTTTTCTATAGGTCCTAAAATAGTAATGTAGGGATTAGCTGCTGTTTGCAGTATCGCTAAACCAGATCCTATCGTAAATAAGCCAAATAAAAATACTTCGTATGTTCTAGATAAGGCAGCGGGTATAAATATAAAGACACCTATAGCCATAATCCATAACCCATACATAATGCCTTTTTTAAAGCCTACGCGTTTTAAAAGGTATGATGATGGTAAGGAAACAACGAAATAAGAAATATAAAAAGCGAAAGCAACCAAGTAAGATTGAAAGTTGGTTAGTTCACAAGCTATCTTGAAATAAGGAATAAGAATGGCATTAATCCAGGTAATAAAACCAAATATAAAAAAGAGACCTCCTAATATAAACATAGAAATATGTGTCTCTTTTGAACTGAGTGAGTTTACCTGAACTGCTTGTACTTGATCAGTATTTTTCTTCATCGCCATAAGTAATCAATATATATGTATTAGTAAGTAAGAATCTGATTACGTTTACGTACACGTAAAATCTCGTAAAAAATAATTCTAATTAATATTGAAATCCTTTTTAATAATTGGTTTAGCGTTGTAAGGTTTAATTATTACAACCGTTAACGTACACGAATATAGTTAGTTTTTTATTAAACGCAAATTTTTTTATTAAAAAATTAATATGTAATTGAAATTACCACACTTTACCTATAAAATACTTTTAACTCCATAAAAACCGAATGTTGTTTTGGTAATATTATTTTTTTGTTTACATAAAATCAATCTCTTCAGCAATCAAATTTGCAGAGAAAAAAGAACTTGTCACTACTGGGAGTTTAAGAAAAAATACCAGCGAAAATATAAGTATAAATAAGGCAGAAAAAGGCTTATTTATCAAACACATATTGGTCAAAATTACATAAAACAAGAAAAGCCCTCAAAATAAAAATCAAGGACTTTTCTTCAGAATTCCTGAAGATTTTTCTATTCGCAAGCGATCTCAATTCGAATCAATTATTAGAATAATTGTTGTTAATCGCCAATTTTACAATGATCGTTCAAAACCAAATAGGCTAAATTTCGAACCATAAGCTATTTAAAATTGTAGCCCAAACCAATCTCGAAGATGCCACTAGAATAGCCCTGCAATGCAGATGTTCCAGAAGTGTACATTCCAAGTAGCAACAGTTTTTTATAGTTGAAACCCATTCCCATAGAAAAGCTATTCGTACTGTGGTAGATTGCAGTAACGGAAAGTTTATTTGATTCGAAAGAAACATTTACTCCGCCATCAATCACATCGTCATATCCCCTCACCACTCTGTAGCTAATCTTCGGCTCTATCGTTACCGAGTTTTTCGTACTGTCTGTATTAAATTTGTAGCTGATTGCGGTAAAAAAAGTATTCCAATTTGCCGTTTTATAGCTCTCTTTTTTCAAAAAGTTTTTCAGGTTCGGTATCGCTCCCTGAATGTTCCACTTTCCACTGGTATAGGCCATTCCGAAATCGCCATCCAATACTGGAGGCCGATTGTTAAAACGTTGCGCCGTAATATCGGAAATTGTTCCATTGATATCTTCCGTTGCCAATCTTTCCGAAAGTAAACCAAGGGAAATCCCAAATTGCAACTGATCGTTGTTGGCATTCAGCGGAAGATGATAGGCATAGGTCGCAACAGCCCTAGTCCGTTTCAATAGCCCAGCCCTGTCTGCATAAAGGTTAACCCCTACCGCAACCTTTTTCCAACGGTTTTCTACCGTGATGAACTGTGCCGAAGGCGATCCAGGAACGGTACTCCATTGCATGCTATAGCCAATGTTCGCCTTCAAACCATTTTCCTGTCCGGCCATAGCCGGATTTCCCAGATATTGGTTCTGGAAGAATGTTGCACCCAACGGATTAAGTTGGGCCTTTGTTGTTATTGCTGAAAAGGCAATTGAGCATATGATTAGAAATTTCTTCATTGTAATTGTTTCATTGGTCCATTGGTTCATTAAACTATGTACCGTGATCTTAACTTTCAACTCTTTAGTCTTTAACTATCGTAATAAATCCTTTTTTAGCATTTGTTTTTCCATCGCCAAATTCAATAATATAGTAGTACGTACCTTCGTCCAATGGCAATCCCTTAGTACTGCCGTCCCAATCATTCTTATAGCTATTCACTTTGTAAAGTGTTTTACCACTCCTATCAAATATGGTAAATGTGTTATTCGGATAGAGATCAATATTTACGATGATAAAGAAATCGTTCACCCCATCTCCATTAGGCGTAATAATGTTTGTTCCCTTCGCCACCTCTACTACTGCCAGGTTCTCTACAACGGCAATGCTGATGGACTGTGTGCCCATTCTTCCATATTGATTAGCCCCGGTTACCGTATAGGTGGTATTCAGCGATGGCCTAACGGTCAGCCTGTCGGTATTCTGGCCGCTGATTATCCCGTTCGTATTTTCCCAGAAATAGGTAGTTGCTCCAGTTGCAGTGAGTACTGCGGTTTCACCTTTGCTGAAACTTGTACCCAAACTACTCGAAATTGCAATTACAGGAACTGGATTATCGATTATCCTCAGTTGCTGGACAATCGGCGTGGCAGTGCCATAGTTTGCATTTACAGCCTGTGATGCAGTAATTGTTATCGTTCCTGCTTTTAGAATCTCTACCTGATTAACGTTGATTATCCTTGCAATCGAAGCATCGCTACTGGTGTAGAAAATATTTAAGCCAGCGCTCGATGTCGCGGTAAGATTGAACACTGCATCTGTGGACAGTTTATCGGGTAATGTAGCAAAAGTAATCGTTTGTGTATTAGGCGTTATGATCAGTGTTCCAGCAAAATAGCTGATGGCATAGTTTATGGCGGCAGCACCGCTGATATCAATCGGATAGTTTCCATTTGTCGATAGGAGTACCGCAGAAGTTGAAAGTGCCGGCTGTGAGGTAAGAACGGCATTCGTTTCTCCCGTAACAAAACCGATATAACTTGCAGTCAGCGTAGGATTTGCCACATTGTAAGTCCTACTTTTGTTATCCGCACTGATGGTAAGTAACTTTTTGTGAATGGTAAAGTTAGCTCCAACATAGCTGATCGTGTAGTTTGGGCCAGCATCTATCGTTCCTTGGGCAATTGCATAAATGCCAACATTTTTTCCGGTGGCACGAAGTAACGAACCCGAAAAGCTGTCGCCGGCAAACAATGCCGGGGCAAAGGTATAGGTCAGTGCAGTATCTGCATCGCCATAAATTTTAGATTTCGCAACTGCGAAAACAGTGATCGCTTTTGGAGCAATTATCAATGTACCGTTAGCATTTGTTGCGGTATAGTTTGCATTACCCAGTTTAACTACAACTGTGTAACTCCCTGTGGCAACTGGTACAGTGCTACTGCCGTTATAGGTAGTCGTCAATCCGGTTAATCCGGCAGAGTTGGTAACAGCAGTAATTGATTTGTCCGTACCATCATAGGTTTGGGATAGATTAGACAAGCTAATTGTCACAGTAGCTTTTCCGATCACCAGACTTGCTATTGCATCTCTAGCTGAATAATTATCATTAGTTAACGAAGCAATTACAGCATAAGTTCCGGCAGCAGTTGGAGCTGTTGAACTTCCACCATAAGTGATGGAAACTCCACTTAATCCAACAGGATCTGTTGTTACCGTTGCTGATTTAGCAGTTCCCTTATAAGTGTGTGTAAGATCACTCAAAGTTAACGTTGCCGTTGCTTTTCCAATGACCAAGTTTCCCGTTGCGTTCGTAGCTGAATAATTATCATTGGTCAATGATGCAATTACAGCATAAGTTCCGGCTGCAGTTGGAACGGTAGCGTTTCCACCATAAGTGATGGAAACTCCACTTAATCCAACAGGATCTGTTGTTACCGTTGCTGCTTTTGCAGTTCCGTTATAACTTGGCGTGAGATCACTCAAAGTTAACGTTGCCGTTGCTTTTCCAATGACCAAGTTTCCTGTTGCGTTTGTAGCTGAATAATTATCATTGGTCAATGATGCAATTACAGCATAAGTTCCGGCAGCTGTTGGAGCTGTTGAACTTCCATCATATGTGATGCCAACTCCACTTAATCCAACAGGATTGGTAGTTACCGTTGCTGATTTAGCAGTTCCGTTATAACTTAGCGTGAGATCACTCAAAGTCAAGGTAGCCGTTGCTTTTCCAATGACCAAGTTTCCCGTGGCATTCGTTGCCGTATAAAGGTTATTTGTTAATGAAGCCACCACCGCATAAGTTCCGGCAGCAGTTGGAGCTGTTGAACTTCCATCATATGTGATGGAAACTCCACTTAATCCAACAGGGTCTGTTGTTACCGTTGCTGCTTTTGCAGTTCCGTTATAACTTTGTGTAAGATTACCCAAAGTTAGCGTAGCGGTTCTTTTGCCAGGTGTTATAATTTCACATGCTGCTCCATAGGCTGTCCATACATCGTTAATTTTAGCTGAAACTTCGACGGAATAAGTGGTTTTATATAGATAGTCGGTCAAATGGGTCATCCGAAATGAGTGTTCACCCTCTAAATATTCAACTTGGCTACCATGGGTTAGCTTATAGCGATAAGCTGTTGCTTGAGGAATCTCGTCTGCAATAATTGCGTCATCTATATCTGTCAGTACGTTTCCGCAAAAACTTGATTGTATTTGAGTGATGAGTTTGGCCGTCGTTACATTGCATGCTGTAGTATATTCACCATATACACCATTCACCTTTATTGCCACGTCAATAGTATATACAGTGTTAGGGCTATAAATAGGCAGATCTATTAGTTTGGCCTCGCGAGTTGCTGATTCAATGTACTGTATATTTTGGCCATTCTTTATGCGGAAACGGTAAGTTTCTGTAAGAGGAGCCCCGTCTGCATGGATATTTCCAGATTGATCAAGTACTGTTCCGCATACGTTTAATGCTAACTGGGTAAATGGTGCAGATGATATTACATCAGTTTCAGCACCGTATACGCCAAAAACCCCGTTATACTTTGCGGCAACAGAGACGGTATATCTGGTGTTGTAAGTGTATTCAGGTATGTTCCCCAACATAGCAAATACAGAAGGTGTTTCTAAAAAATATGTATTGCCGCCTGCTTGTATCTTGAAAAGATAACCAGTTGGGCATATTGACGGAGCATTACACCCTGATGCAACGATTTCTCCTGTTGAAGTTTTTAGCACTGTTCCGTCAAGATTTTTGTTTAATCTGGTTTTTTTGGGTACTTCTTGTGAATTGGCAATAAATACAACAAATAACAGGAAAAAGGAGAGTAGCATTTTTTTCATAAGGATTGGGCTATGATTTAAAGTTGTTATAGTTGACGTCTGAGCATTCAACGAGTTAATTTTAACTGAATAAAAATGCTGAATAAAAACCCAACAATTTTTTCTTCTATAAAAGTCCGCCTTAGAAAATTAACAAAACTGCCAAAATGCTACACAGAACTGCCAATTCTGTAGAATAAATTTTTTTGCTTTATGAAGCATTTGGTTGATTATTATATTCATATTTGGTTAATTAAAATTAATTTAAGAGAAATGGCAGAGGGAGATAATCAATTCGATTTAGCATACTTTTTTGAATTATCACCCGATTTACTTTGTATAGCAGGATATGATGGCTACTTCAAAAAGATAAATCCTGCAGTTTCAAAAACATTAGGTTACAGCGAAGAGGAGCTGTTTGCTAGCCCAATTAGCTCATTTATCCATCCGGATGACCGCAAAATTACTTCACAAAACAGGGAAAAATTAATTGAAGATGTTCCACTTCTTAATTTTGAGAACCGTTACCTTACCAAAACAGGAGAAACAGTCTGGCTATCTTGGACATCAATGCCAATAAAGCGGGATAAAATTGTTTTTGCAATCGCTAAAATAGTGATCTATAAAAAGAAGCTAGAAGAATACTGGAGAATCTCGAATATTCTGGATGCCGAATCTCGAAAAAGTAAATCTACCCCTGAATCAGGGACAATTGTTAAAGGTAAAGATATAAAATTAACGATGTCTAAAACTGGTGAAGAAAATGAGCTATTACCTGTAGATCAAATTTGGCTTAATAAACTTGAAATAATTATTAAGAGCTATATCGGGAAGATAGATTTGAATAATAATCTGTTATGCAATGAATTAGTAATTAGTGAAAGGCAATTGTTTAGAAAGGTTAAAAGTATTTTAGGCATTACACCAAATAAATTTGTGCAAGTTATACGTTTTAAGCTGGCATCAGAAGCTATTGCTACGGGTAAATATAGTACGCTTGCTCAAATTTCAAACATTGCTGGTTTTGATACTCCTGCTTATTTCAGTAAATTATTTAAGGAAATTTATGGTGTCAATGCGTTGGATTTACTTAACAAAGGATTTAAGACAACTAGCCAAATTTGATAATTTCTGAGAGTGTGCTTGGAAAATTATTAGATTATTTGTTCTATTTCATTCCCGTATAAGGGATTTAAAAACGTAAATAACCTTTAATTTTTTATTAAATATAAGGTAGACAAAAAAAGCTGCCTTAAAGCGTTAAAGGAATCTTACATCAACTTAAATTTTAAAACACGAATATCTAAAATTTATTCCCGAGTCCCCAACTTTTGCACATAATCCTGTCGAAACGAAAACATTAGCGCTTTTGATCTTCTAATTTAGATAATTAACAGAAAGTTATGGTGTAAAAATACCGGAGTAAAAACTTCGAAAATTCCTTGCTCCGGTACAGTATCATTAAAGAGACTGAACTCTCGTCAATTTATCAAGTATTTTATTGAAATTACTGATTTAAAGAGTGTGACAGACCTTGAGAAAATGGCTTCTCATGCGCTGGATATTGCAAAAATGGCAACCACTAACATCGATAATTCAAGAAGTTCATAATCTTTATACTAGCTAACATATTAAAGTTAAAAGACATATGATTCATAACATTTTTAAGCGAAGATGGGTATTTGACGGTTCTGAACATCCAACCATAGAAATGAACGAAGTTGAATCACTTATCTATGAGATAAACAACAGATTAGACAAAAAAAACGTCTCTAAAATTAATTAGAGACGGTTTAATGTACCCAGCGCCGGAATCGAACCGGCACAGTTTCCTATCGGTGTTTGAGACCGACGCGTCTACCAGTTCCGCCAGCTGGGCATTTCGTTGTAGACATTTGTTTTACAAGCGGGTTGCAAACTTATCAATTGATTCCCGTATTCGCAACAAATATTTCTTTCTGTACCATATATCTTTGATTTCTTGCAATATAGATTCCTGTTGAGCACTATTAGTTTCTGTAAATTGCTTAGTGCAGCTCTTTAATTCCTGATTTAACCCTTCTTCTAATGAGTCTACCTCTGCAGTTACCTTATTCACCTGTTTTTCATTTGCCTCAAATTCCAGCTCCATCAAATCTTCATTCACCTCCATCATTTCCATCAAAAAATCCTGAGGAAGCGTATATTTCTCCCCTTCTATCAAAACACCTTTGAGCGTTAAAACATAGGCTAATAATTTATCAGGATGAGATAAGATTTGAAAAGCCTTATTGTTCAGCGTAGAAAGTTCTAAAATTTCATTTTGCTTTTCGGCTGTTTCATTTGCGAAAAAATCAGGATGATACTCTTTACTTAGCGCATAAAACTTCTTCTTCACCAGATTTTGGTCTGGATAAAAAGTTAAGGGAATATCGTAAAACTGAAAGTAATCCATTCTTTTGGGTTGAAAGTTTAAAGTAGAGAGTTAAAAGTTTTTGTAGCTAAACAAATAACTTTCAACTTTAAACTCTTCACTTTAAACTACTTAGTGAACGCTTTAAAAATATCATTTCCGAGAACGAAGACCATCAAGGTTGCTAGGAGTACAAATCCTACAATCTGTGCCCTTTCCATAAATTTATCGCTCAATGGTTTTCCTTTGATCATTTCTATCAATAGGAAAACGGAATGGCCACCGTCTAAAGCTGGAATAGGCAACATGTTCATTAATGCCAAGGCCATCGATAATAAACCGGTGATGCTCCAGAATTTGATCCAGTCCCATGTACCGCCATATAACTTACGGGCAATCTCTACCGGGCCAGAGAATGCTTTGTTAGCTTTCACTTCTCCCTTCACTACTTTTGTTAAGCCTTTTGCATTGTCCGTTAAGGATCCCCAAGCTTTTGAAGCTCCTTCTGGAAGTGCTGCAAAGAATCCAAATTCCTGAGTTTCGGTTTTGAGTCCGGAGAGGTCAAAAGCAAATCCAATAGTTGCATCATTAGAAACTTTAACCGGAATATTGATACCTGTATTATTTCTTAGTACAGAAAGTTCCACAGTCTTGTTTTTTTCTTGTTGCAGTACTGCTTTTAATTGATCACTAAAGACCGCTTCTTTGCCATTAACACTTAAAATTTCGTCTCCATCCTTAATCCCTGCTTTTGCCGCGGGACCACCAGGAGTAACAGTCTTCACCTTAGATTTGATTCTAGGAGACACAAATTCGTCAATTCCATAATCAGAAACTGTGTTTAATATATTTGCAGGTACATTGATCTGCTTTTCCTGTCCATCCCTTAAGACGGTAAGGTTAGAATTCCCTAATAGCACTTCAGAACTTCTCAAATCATCAAAACGCTTCAAGTGCTGCCCATTAATAGCCGTTACCTTATCTCCTGCTTGTAAGCCTATCTGTTGGCCTACAATACCTGGTGCAATTCCATACTGAAGTTGATCATTAGGTACATAAGTCTCCCCGTATTTAAACGTCAACATCCAAAAGATAAAGATTCCCAAAATCACGTTTACAGTTACCCCACCTAACATTACTATTAGGCGTTGCCAAGCTGGTTTAGCTCTAAATTCCCAAGGTTGTACGGGTGCTTCCATGGCTTCTGTATCCATAGATTCGTCAATCATTCCGGCTATCTTGACATAGCCACCTAAAGGCAACCAACCAATTCCATATTCGCAACCTTTATATTTTATGCTGAAAAGTTTAAATCCCCAAGCATCAAAAAACAGGAAAAACTTCTCCACTTTAATCCCAAAAGCTCTTGCGGCCCAAAAATGGCCCATTTCATGTAAAACAATTAAAATTGAAAGCCCTAGCAACAGCTGCGCAATCATTACCAATACATCCATCTATTAAATTTATTTTTTGATTCTATTCTTATATTAATGTTACTAACTCTTTTGCAAAAATGCGGGTTTGCTGATCGGATTCAAAATAATCATCCAATGCTGGCTGTGCCACAAAATCTAATTTAGCCATACAGGTTTCAATCACCTCACTCATCTGCAAAAAACCAATTCGATCATTCAAAAACTCAGCCACTACCACTTCGTTTGCCGCATTGACAATACATGGCATATTCCCACCTTTATTTAAAGCTTCAAATGCCAGTGCTAAATTTCTGAAAGTTTTTGTATCTGCTTTTTCAAAAGTTAGCGAAGGATAGTCTAAAAAGTTAAACCTTTTCCAATCATTTCTGAGTCGGTTAGGATAGGTCAAGGCGTACTGAATAGGCAACTTCATATCAGGAAGACCCATTTGAGCTTTCATGGAACCGTCTTGAAACTGCACAATAGAGTGAATGATTGATTGAGGATGTACGATAACGTCTATCTGCTCAACGGCTAAATCAAACAACCATTTTGCTTCTATCACCTCTAAACCTTTATTCATCAGGCTGGCAGAGTCGATGGTAATTTTGGCACCCATTACCCAATTAGGATGTTTTAAAGCCTGCTGTTTGGTCACTTCTGAGAGGAATGCAATATTCTTACCTCTAAAAGGACCACCTGAAGCGGTGAGGTAAATCTTCTCTATTGGTGATTTTTCACCTACCAAACATTGAAAAATAGCCGAATGCTCGGAATCTACAGGTAAAATATTGACTTTATATTGTTTTGCCAAACTGTTGATCAGCTCACCTGCCACCACTAAAGTTTCTTTATTTGCCAAAGCGATATCCTTACCTGCCTTTATGGCAGCCATTGTTGGCTTTAAACCTGCAAAACCTACCAATGCGGTTAATACCACATCTACATTAGCTAATTCTACTGCTTCACAAAGTGCCGAAACTCCTGCTTTAACTTTAATATTGGTGTGCTTTAGGGCTTCTTTTAATTGCTGATATTTAGAATCATCTCCAATAACTACCATTTCTGGCTGAAAAACCAAAGCCTGCGCAATTAATAAATCAACATTAAGCTGAGCAGTTAAAACTGTTACTTTAAATAATGATGGATTGGCTTGAATTACTTCTAAAGCTTGTGTCCCAATACTTCCCGTTGAGCCTAAAATGGCAATATTCTTAACCTGCTGTTGCAAATTCTTTAATTTCTTTATTTTATATATTGTTGCAAAACTGTTGCTAATGAACGGTCGTTTGCTAATCTTGGTACTTTGTTCTGTCCCCCTAATTTACCTTGTGTCCGCATAAAATTGATAAATGCATCCTTTTTCAATAATCTGATCTGTAGTGGCTGTAAAATTTTTCCTTTAATTAAGTCCTGATAGTATATATTCTTTTGCTGTAAAGCTTCATCCAAATCTTGAGCAAATAAATTTAAATCAATTGGTTCTTTGGTAAATTCTATAAACCATTCATGGTAAGGCAATTCTCCATTAGCTGGATTCACCTGTGGCGCTACGGTAAATTCTGTGAGCTCTGTTTTAAATTTTCGAGCAACTGATTGTAGCGCCTGCTCCACCTCTTCGCCTATCACATGTTCGCCAAAAGCGGAAATATAATGTTTTATTCTGCCTGTCACCAATAATTTATAGGGATTTTTGGAAACAAACTTAATTGTATCACCTAAAGAGTAAGCCCAAAGGCCAGCATTGGTGGTGAGTATAATGGCATAGTTCTTCTCCAATTCAATTTCTGCCACGCAAAGCCTTGTTGGACTTTCATCAAAAAATTCAGTTGCTGGTATAAATTCATAAAAAATCCCTGCATCGGCCAATAGCAATAATGATTTGTCTTTCTGGCTATCCTGAAAAGCTATAAAACCTTCGGAAGCAGGATATGTTTCAATACTATCTATCTTAAATCCAACACTTTCTTGTATCCTAGCTCTATAAGGCTCATAATTAACCCCTCCGTAAACAAACAACTTAAAATTGGGAAAAATATCTTTAATATGTTTTTTTCCTGTTTTGGCCAGTAATCGATCAAAATACATCTGACACCAAGGCGGAATTCCAGAAATCAACCGCATATCTTCATTTACAGTTTCTGCTACAATTGCGTCTACTTTCTGCTCCCAATCTTCAATACAATTAACCTCATAACTAGGCAATCTGTTTTTTTGCAGATAAGCTGGTACATGATTAGCCACAATACCAGATAACCTGCCGAATGAAATTCCGGTCTTTTGATCCATTTTTGGGCTTCCTTGCAAAAAGATTAATTTACCTCCTAAAAAAGCTGTATTTCCTGTTTCGTGAATATAGCATAAGAGCGCATTTCTAGCTGCTTTAATATGCTCAGGCATAGATTCCTTTGAGATAGGGATGTATTTGACCCCTGAAGTAGTGCCGGAAGTTTTGGCAAAATATAAGGGTTTACCAGGCCATAGCACATTTTCTTCTCCTTCCACTACCCTATCTATATAAGGTCTTAAATCCTCATAATCTAGAATGGGCACTTTTTCTTTATAGGCTTGATAAGAGTTGATCTCAGAAAAATGATGATCCTTTGCGAAAGATGTTTCCTGAGCAGTTTTAATTAAATAGGATAAGGTTTTTTCTTGAGCAACTACTGCATTTCTTTTCCATTTTGCCATTTTACGGACTGAAAAAGACGCATAATATTTACTCAGAAATGCTTTAATGGCCATTTAAAATTAAGAATTTAATTCTTCCGGATGATCTGTAATATAATCATTTACCAAACGGCGATAGGTAACTACCAATATTACATTGGTGAAAGGATAGGTGATCACAATCCCTATCCCGAAAGCAAGAAAACCTAGAGCGATGAAACCAATTACCATTGCTAGAACAGCAATTATTTTCAATAAATTATCCTGAGTGAGTGCCCTACTTTGTCTTAAGGATTCAAATGAAGAAGAATCGTCATCTACAATAAAACAAGGAAAAAACATAAAACGCATGGTGAGCATCATTAATAAAATAAAAGCGACTATTGCTGTTATTTCCAAATTTAGATCATCATTTTTTACGGTATTAATGAAATTCTCAAAGGATTGAATAGTTAGCAACTGTTTATAAATCAAAGTTCCCAATGCCACAATGAAACCTAACATCAATGAAAGGCTTACAAAACTTAATATGTTTTTCCATGAAGGAATAATGGATGCAGCTGAAAAATCTTCCTCTTCTTCATCAATCAATTTAAAGGTTAGCTTATAAAAACCTAGTGTGGCCACACTATTTGCTATTAATAGTACGAACAGCATGATAAAACTTGCAACAGAATTCTTCATCCCCATGACGTACATAGAAACTAATTGCACCAATGCCAATACCACAAATGCAACAATGGAATAACCTATGATTACCAGGAAATTTTTTCTGGTAATGTCCCAAGAAGTCTCTAAAACATCAATTACTGAAAAGGATTTGTCCATTTATTTAAAGCAAAAGACTTAAAGCAAGCCTTTTTATTTGTTATTTTTTAAAATTAACTTCTTCCAAAAGTCCTGCATAAAACCGAAACCATAAGCAGTTAATTGTATGAATGATGCAAAGATGCTCAAAAATGCAACTTTTAAAGACTTATTTATAGACCAAGAGTCGAAAAATATCAACAATATATAAATACCCAGAAAAAGATTACATATGGGTGCTATTAAAGGCAATAAAAAGTTTGCTAAAAGTGTAAAAATAAGCCCCAATGTAAATATAGCAGGAAAAAAATGAACCGCCTTTAATGTACTCGGAAAAAAAGTAGTGATATTAATTCTTGCTCTTCCAAAGAAATGAAGCTGCTTCCAGAAAGCTTTAAAACTGGTTCTCCTTTTATGATAAACTTTAGCATCGGGGATTAACCCGATTTTAAAACCTGCTTCATGAATTCTTATGGCAAATTCAATATCTTCTCCTAGCCTAGTTATTTTATAGCCTCCCACCTTTTCCCAAACCTTTCTAGACAAACCCATATTAAAACTGCGTGGATGAAATTGCCCTCCTGCATTTTTTGCTTTCCCCCTGATGCCTCCAGTGGTAAAAACAGAGGTCATTGCGTAACTGATTGCTTTTTGTAAAGGTGTAAAAGATTCATGTGCATCATCAGGACCACCGAAAGCATCTAAATCATGATCGTACAAATAATTCTTGACGTTCTCCAAATAATTTTCAGGGATCAAACAGTCTGAATCGAAGATGATGAAATAATCTCCTTTTGCCCTTTCAAAACCATAGTTACGGGCAAAGCCTTGTCCTTCATTCTTTTTGAAATGGTAATGAATGTCTAAATCGTCCTGATAAGAAGAAACAATTTCCTTTGCATCGTTTTTAGAGCCATCTTCTATCACCAAAACCTCAAAAGCAGTATAAGTTTGCTTTACTAAAGTGGCCAAAAGCTCTTTAATTTCTTGCGGACGGTTGAATAATGGGATGATGATGGAGAAAAACATTTTTGATTTGAAGATGAACTAATTTGAAGATTTGAAAATTGAAAATAACTGAAAACTCTAAACTGTCAACTCAAAACTGACATTTAAATCTCCTTTTCTATCTGGTATTGATTTCTATTTGAAGAACTTCTAGCAACCAACTCGGCTACAAAGCCAGTTAAAAATAATTGAGACCCTAATATTACTGCCACCAATGAAATGTAAAACAAGGGTTGATCTGTCACCTCTCTTTGAATTTTAATATGGTAGGCAATGTCATACAGCTTTTCTCCGATGATCCATAAAGCCATAACGGTACCCAACAAAAAACTTACTACACCAAGAGAACCAAAAAAGTGCATGGGCCTTTTTCCAAACTTACCTACAAAGAAAATTGAAAGTAAATCTAAAAAGCCATTAATAAATCTGCTGAAGCCGAATTTAGTAGTGCCATATTTCCTTGCCCGATGTTCTACTACCTGCTCCTCAATTTTATGAAAACCAGCCCATTTTGCAATAACTGGGATATAACGGTGCATTTCTCCGTAAACTTCAATATTTTTTACTACTTCTTTTCTGTACGCTTTTAATCCGCAATTAAAGTCATGCAGGTTATGAATGCCAGACATGCTTCTGGTAGCAGCATTGAAAAATTTGGTAGGAATAGTTTTGGTAATTGGATCGTAACGCTTTTTTTTCCATCCGGAAATCAGGTCCAGTTTCTCTTCTTTAATCCGTTTATATAGAACAGCAATCTCATCAGGAGAATCCTGCAAATCTGCATCCATGGTAATAATCACCTCGCCTACCGCTAAATTAAAACCAACATTTAACGCGGCAGATTTGCCGTAATTCCTTCTGAATTTCATTCCTTTAATGGCGGAATGCGTTTGTTGCAATTCTTCTATTTTATCCCAACTGCCGTCATTACTCCCATCATCTACCAAAATAATTTCATAAGAGAAATTATGCTCAAGCATTACCTTTCTTATCCAATTGGTTAATTCGGGTAAAGACTCTACTTCATTATACAAAGGAACTACAACAGAAATATTCATTTTCACAAAGCTTAAAGCTGAAGGCAAAAAGCCAAAAGCATTCAAAAGAATAAAAAAAACGCTTAATAATTACAAAAAGCGTTTTAAAATTTCTCAAATATAATTTATTTTTTTCCTATTCTGCTTCTTCAATAGGAGCAAACATTGGAGGGTTCTTTTTGAAGATGGCCGCAAAAATTAAAGAAAGCACAAAACCAATAAGAATGGCAATCCCTAATGTTTTTAAAAGATCTAAAAACTCTGGTTGGTAAGTTGATTTTAAGTTCTCTAAAACTTTTTCAGTTGCCTTATCAATATCACTTTGTCCCATTCCCATTTTCTCATAAGTGGCAGTGGTACTTTCTGTAACTACACCTACAACTTTATCATATGCACCAGTTTCTATGTATTTATAAAAAATGAAATTAAATAGACTAGATATTACATTTGCAACTAATGACATCAAGAAAATTCCTTTTAAAGCTTCTTTAAAAGTCCAGAATCCACCTATTTTCTTTCTTAAATCTATGGTAAGGAAAACATAAATTGCCAAAATTATCACACCGGTAGTAATACCGAACCATATTGAGCCCAACATGGATGTAGCGACATAATAAATTAATAATCCGATAGCGATGCTGATTACGGAAATAATAATACCGTTGTTAATTGCTTCTTTGTTTAAATTTTTCATTGTTTTGGGGTTTGATTTTAGGGTTATTGAAAACTTAGAATTAGTTGTAAAATTGCTGCATCATAAGCTGGATCTTCGCTTAAATCCTTAAACTTTTTAATAGACGCATCAGATGGTTTGGTATCATAAAAGAAAGCCATCATTGGGTAAAAAATCTCTCTAATTTCAGATTCGGGATCTAATGATTTAGAAACTCTTGCAATTTCTTCCAAACTGGTATCCATTAATAGCTGATTAGCAATCACATCTTCATAAATACGGTGCTCGTCTTGAAATTCATCCTCCTCAACCAATAAAAATTCTTTCAGATAGTCATCTAAAGATGGGTCAATCTCTTCGTCTTCACATTCGTTAAGGTATAAAATGAGATTTAAAAGTTCTGTTCCGCGATCTAAAGTTTCCTCTTCAATCTTTTCCCATTCTGGAGAATCCAAATAGTCTTCATCTAATTTTTTTGCATCTTCAGCAAAGAAATTAATCAATAAAAGATCAAAAGTAACTTCTCTAATGGCATCCAATTTAGGGGATTCATCAAAAACTTGATCCATCAGCGTTAATTTGCTCATGAAATCTTCGTCACCTTCAAATATATTGCTCATTTGAGCAAGTTCTTGCTGAGCGGTAACATTTTCAAGAGCTGAAAATGTGTTAAATAAACTCTCTAAAGCATTTTTTACTTTAATATCCATGTTTTTGGTTTTGATGACTGTTTAATTAGATGTAAAAAGTTGATTATTATTACAAGTTAGCCAAACTTTTCCAGATAAGCGTTGATTGAGTAATGGAGAATTACCTGATTTTGAATAATTGGTCTCCTCATTATACTCCCATTCCGAATCATCAAACAAGACCACGTTCGCTATTTTTCCTTCCTTAATTTCTGGAATTTCGAGTCCTAAAATCCTACGTGGTGCTAAGGCTAATTTTTCAACAATTTCATTTGCAGAAACGCCCGCCTTTAACATGAATGGCAATACGGTTTGCAAGCCTATCATTCCATAGTGAGCAATTTCAAATTCCACCTCTTTATATTCAATTTCCTGTGGCCTGTGCTGCGAAACCACGGCGTCAATCACTCCTGATTTTAAGCCTTTCACTAATGCTTTTACATCTTTTGCAGTCCTAAGGGGTGGTTTTACCTTATAATTAGTGTCAAAATCTGACAGCGCCTCTTCTGTTAAAACCAGATGATGTGCGGCTACATCACAGGTTACATTTATTCCTTTTTCTTTGGCCGCTTTAATCAGTTCAACTGCGTGTGCAGTTGAAATGGTAGAAAAATGAACCTTTGCATCTGTATATTCGGTAAGGTAAAGATCCCTTACCACCATTAGATCTTCAGCCAAATTGGGTATGCCTTTCATGCCCAACAAAGTGCTCATTGCCCCTTCGTTCATTTTTGCTTTTCCAGCGATGGAGCTGTCTTCAGGATAAGAAAAAATTAATGCATCAAATCCCTTAGCATAAAGCAAGGCTCTTTCCATTAATCCAGCATCTTGAATGGCTTTATCACCATCGGTAAAAGCTACCGCACCAGATTGTTGCATATCAAAAAGCTCTGCAATATCTTTCCCTTCCCGCTTTTGCGAAATGGTTCCATAAGGATAAATATCAATCAGATTTCCTTTTGCTTTATTCACTAAAAATTCAATCTGTGATTTGGAATCTGAGGTTGGCAAGTTATGAGGCATTAACGCCAGACCGGTAAATCCACCTGCCATTGCTGCTTTACTTCCTGTCTCAAAATCCTCTTTTGTTTCTAATCCCGGTTCCCCAAAACTGACGTTTAAATCGAAAAATCCCGGAGCTAAATACTTTCCTTTTCCATCAATTTTCTCTCCCTGAAATGAAAGGTTTTTACCGATTTTAGAAATTTTTCCATCAATAATCAGCACATCCATTTCTTCTTGCGCAAGTTTAGCATTGCCATTGATGATGTTACAGGACTGAATAAGAATTGAAACTGACATTTTTTTAGGATTTAACATTTTGGTTTTTAAAAAACCTGATCAATAGTATTTCTGTTATGAGAAATAGAATAGCTAAAATTAGGCAAAGTTTCCATAAAGATGAGCCTAAATTAACTTCCTCTATTTGTTGATTAATTGGTTTTTCGCCTTTCAATATTTCCTGGCGCTGTATACCAAATATATTTTCTAGTGATTCCTGATCATAAAACTTTACCGGAGATTCCCTTCTATCTTCATTGAAAGCAAAAACAGCAATTAGCTTATTTTGACTGTAAACCTCATAAAATCCCGCTTTTTTTATCTGATCTCCCAAATAAAGACTTGCTCCTGCATCTGTTTTCCTTAATTCGGGAATAATCTCAATATCCTCATTTCTAATTTTAAGCACTTCACTTTCTGCCAGTTCCATATCAGGAATGCTAGCTTGCACTTGTTCGCCTATCGTATAAAATAAAGTTTGCTGATTGGCGCCCAACAAAGCCATCCGAAAAAGCACCGGAAGAAATAAAGCGTGGCGAGAAAAATTAGAGGCTTCCTCCTCCAAAGGCATAAAAGAAACATACAATTTGCCTCTACCTATCTGATAGGTATTTAGCAAAGGAATATTTCCGTCTCCTGAAATTAAAACCTGCTTAGTAGTTCTGGTAAAATTGGAAGCGGTAAAATATTGAGAAGTCACCGGCAGATCAGGATTATTTGGAATTTGATCAAAAATTGAATTGAAAAGCGGATGTTGCAGATTAAGTTTTTTTGCCTTTATGGTTTCCTTTTTCAGTCCTAAAGGACCATCAGCTCCCATGCTTTGCATAAATTGCTGATAACTTTTTAAATCTGCATTTAGCGGAATAAATACACTTAAGCTTCCACCCTTTTCGGTATATTTCTTTAATTGCTGCCCCAAACCTGGAGCTATTGTTTTTAAGTTTTCTAAAATAATGAGCTGTTTTGTACTTAAACCGGAATAGTTGATTTGTGATTCGTTACTTTCCTTAAAATCAAAGAAAGGGTCTGTTTCATAAGCATATGCAATACTACTTTCAGAAATTCCTTGATAAACACTCAAAATGGGAACCTGAGCTTTAACCTCAAAAGTAAAATTCAAACGGTCGTCAAAAGTAATGGGATAATCTTTGATGGTCACCTCTCCTTTTTGCCAACCCGCTGTTAAGCCAGAAAAATCTAAAGTATCATTGCGCTGTTGCCCAGCCTTTAAGTTTACACTTCCTAAAGATTTTTGAACACCATTGATACTCAATTTTACAGGAATATTTTCAACGTCTTTTACAGAATGATTGGAAATTACAGCTACCAGATTTTCTTTTCCATCGGGCTGATGAATTGGCGACAGAAAATAAACAGAATCAACGGATATATTGGGCAGTTCATTCGCTAAAAGCGGAATCAGTTTTAAATGAACAGAAGAGTCTTTCAGTAGCTTTTCATTGTCCTGTGTCTGAAAATCAGAAAGAAGATAAGCAATTCTTTTAACCTGATTTTCTTTCAGTAAAACTTCTTGTTGGCGGTGGATGATGGACTGATAAGCCCTAACTAAAGGAGAAATTTTAACATCGTTCAATTCTTCCAATAATTCATCTTTGCTCAGCAATCGCTGTTGTTTGCCGTCAAAGTCGTTGGTGAGTAATTGATATTTATCATTTAAGGTATAGGCCTCCGTAATTTCTTTAATCTTACGTTTCCCTTCATCCAACAAACTTCCATTCTTATTCACCGCTTCCATAGAATAGGAATTATCTAAGTAAATGCTGATGATGTTTTTCTGGAAAGTATTTTGATTTTTATTGGATTTGATATAAGGTTGCGCAAATGCCAGCACCAAGAAAAATATGGCCAACATTCTGGTGGCTAAAATCAGTCTTTCTTTCAATTTCTGACTGGATGAAGTTTGCAATTGCACTTCTTTCAGAAATTGGACGTTAGTAAAATAAACTTTTTTGAATTTTCTGAAATTAAAGAGGTGAATGATGACCGGTATGGCCATCAGCAGCCAGGCGAATAAAAACTCAGGAAAGAGAAACCCCATTAAGTTTCAAAGATAGATGGAATTTATTAAAACCACAAAAGAACTGTGATTCACTGAAGCTTAATCATACAGCTTTAAAACACCACACCGTCCATTTATCGTAAACAAATTATCATACAGGTTAAACACAACAGTTTTGATACAATTAAAAACTTATTTATAAAAAAACAGAAATAAATTTTGCTTATCATTAGATTTGCAATCTATTTAGAAAACATTAAATTATAATTCTGATGAGAGAAATAGAAGATTTTGGCAATATTCAGGTTAAAAACTTACCTCAACATCTTCAGCAATATATTGTAGCACAGCATTATGAACGCTATACACCCGTTGACCATGCAATATGGCGATATGTGATGAGACAGAATTACAGTTACTTAAAAGACGTAGCCTATTATCCTTATATAAAAGGATTATCCAGAGCGGGATTGAGCATTGAACATGTTCCCGATTTACAAACCATGAATGACCATTTAGGGAAAATTGGTTGGGGTGCAGTAACGGTAGATGGCTTTATTCCTCCGGTTGCTTTTATGGAATATCAATCTTACCGTGTTTTAGTAATTGCTGCAGACATCAGGCAGATTCACCATATTGAATACACGCCTGCCCCAGATATCATACATGAATCCGCAGGTCATGCACCCATCATTGCAGATACAGATTATAATAATTACCTAAGTTATTTCGGCACTATTGGCGCAAAAGCCATGTTTTCATCCAAAGATCATGATCTTTATGAAGCCATAAGGAAGCTTTCCATTTTAAAAGAAGACCCTCACGCAAGTTTAGGAGACATTAAAAAGGCTGAAAAGAAAGTTGCTTTTTGTCAGGATAATTTAGGCGACCCTTCCGAGATGGCTTTATTGAGCCGTTTGCATTGGTGGACCGTTGAATATGGATTAATTGGAACTTTAGAAAACCCTAAAATATATGGTGCGGGACTGCTTTCTTCTATTGGCGAAAGCGTGAGCTGTATGCAACAGCATGTGAAAAAACTTTGGTATAATTTAGATACTGTAAACTATTCCTATGACATTACGCAAACCCAGCCTCAACTTTTTGTTACGCCAAATTTTCAAAATTTAATGGAGGTTTTAGAGGCTTTCGCCGATACGATGTCTTTTAGAAAAGGGGGTGCTGAAAGTGTACTGAAAGCAATTGAATGTAAAAATTCCTGCACTGCGGTTTATTCTTCAGGTTTACAGGTAACTGGTATTTTCACCGATATAGGAATGGATAAAAATGATGAATTGCTTTTCATCAAAACCAGTGGACCGTCTGCTTTAAGCTTTGAAAACAAACAATTAAATGGTCATGGCAAAAATATTCATCATGATGGTTTTAGTTCTCCGGTTGGGAAATTAAAAGATCAATATAAAGCCT
Source organism: Pelobium sp. (assembly GCA_039918235.1). Lineage (GTDB taxonomy): Bacteria > Bacteroidota > Bacteroidia > Sphingobacteriales > Sphingobacteriaceae > Pseudopedobacter. Next base: position 7,170 of record JBDSHZ010000015.1, on the reverse strand, counting down.
TGGAAGATTTCAATGAGGAAGAATTAGCATCCAATAATTTGATTGTTGGAGAACTAGCGATCATCAATTTTGAAAGTGAGATAAATGTAGAAGGTGTGGTGAAATCTATCTTAGAAAAAGGAGATAAAATTCTGTTGATCAGTTTTGAACATTGCACCGTAAAAACAAAAGAAGGGCAGTTCCTTTTTAAACCTGATTGGGGTGTTTACGATATGGCTGTGGGTGAAAAAATTATTTCAGTTTTTTGCGGTGCTGCAGATAAAGATGCTTACGAAGAAATCCCGCACCTATCTAAGACTAAGCCTTTGAAAATCAATCATGATGACCAAACAAAAGCACTTCATCAACTATACCAAAAGGTAAGAGAAATCAGAGAAAAAGACATTGACTTTGAGGAGCTCGCAAAAATATTTAACACCTTAAAAACCGATTTCAGAGCAGATTGGTTGTGTACCTTAGAAATTTTAGAGATATTAGACCAACATCAGTTAGACAAGGATCTTTGTTCAAGCATCAAAATTTATTTGGATATGAAAGCTTCCAATGAACCAGAACTGAGAAAACTTATAGCAGATGGGATGAGTTTAATTAAAAATCCGGTCACTCAATTAATTATACAACAATAATATGCAAACAACTTCTTTTGACGAACAGCTTCCTGCTCAAAAAATCATCATTACAGGTGCCAGTAGTGGCATTGGCTTCGAAGCCGCAATAGAGCTTGCTACCAAAGGGCATGAAGTAATTGCCATTGCCCGTTCAAAAGAAAAGCTACAGAATCTGCAAAAGATTACGCTCAGCATTAATCCAGAAGCTAAATTATATTGTTTGGTCTTTGATATTTTGAGCGATGAGGAAACTGGATTAGTCGATTTTGTAAAAAAACAATTTGGAGAGTTAAACATCCTGATTAACAATGCAGGGAGTTTGATCAATAAACCTTTTAAAGAATTAACCGAGTTTGATATGGCGGAAATGTTTCAGTCGAATGTTTTGGGACATTTCAGAATAATTAAGGCTATGTTGCCACTGATGGGTAAAAAATCTCATATTTTAAATGTGGGTTCAATGGGCGGTTTTCAGGGAAGTTCAAAATTTCCAGGCTTGGTGGCTTATTCTGCAAGCAAGGCTGCTTTGCATAATTTAACTGAATGTTTGGCGCAGGAATTGATGGAAGAAGGCATCAGTGTGAACTGCTTGGCTTTAGGATCTGCCCAAACTGAAATGTTGGATAAAGCTTTTCCGGGCTATCAGTCGCCTGTTCAGGCTTTTGAAATGGGCAAATATTTAGCTGATTTTGCGCTAACCGGACATCGTTTTTTTAATGGAAAGATTTTGCCCGTTGCGGTGACTACGCCTTAGCTTGAGAAGTGAGATTCAAGAGTAAAGAATCAAGATTAAAGACATAAATCATGAAGAAGTTAACCTTAATTTTAATTGCTGCTGTTTCATTTATTGCCTGTAATCAGGATAGTAAAACAGTAAATGAGCAGGATTCGGTCATCAATTCAGAAATGAATAGCAACGAAAAACCTGTGGAAATTGCTGATGTGCCTTGGGCTGCAGTAACAGATACCACTACACAGAAAATAGCCATGGTTAAAAGTGATTTAGTCACTGAAAATGACCTTAGTCCTGAAAATGTAATTGAAGCTTTAGGCAGAAAATATCCTGAAATTAAATTGGTTTGGCTAAAGCAACAGCATGATACCGCTTTTGTAAGCATCCCAGATGCCAATTATTTAACGAGGGGAAGTGGAAGTATGGGTGCACAGATTTTTCTTTCTGAAACTACTTATTCATTTACTTCTATCCCCGGAATAAAATTTGTGAATTACGCTTTTAAAGAAGGTGACCATGCTTCTCCCGGAACTTTTACAAGGCAGGATTTTGAATTTAAAGAGCAAGGTCTGAACCTTTAAAATAAATAGAGCCCGTGGTTTAAACCATGGGCTATATTTCACATTTCCTCAAATTACCTTTTCAAAGGTTTTCTTTTATAATTAAGCAAAACTTAATTATAAAAGAGTCTCCCGCAGATTTCAATGATTTTCGCAGAGAGCGTATTTTAGTTTTTGCCATTTAGCTCTGTTAACTCTGCGCCCTCCGTGAAAAATCTTTGTGCTCTCTGTGGTTAAAATTTCACGCAAAGCTTTTTAGGATTACTTACTATTTCACTCCACACTTCTAAATTATTTCTTACCCAAAAGCACCAATTCACTTACGATAATCTCCGTAACGTAACGCTTCACCCCGTCTTTATCAGTATAATTTTTGTTTACTAATTTTCCTTCAATGGCCACTTCACTTCCTTTAATGAGGTAGTTTTCTGCTATGGTTGCCTGAGCATCCCATAAAGTAATGTTATGCCACTGAGTTTCTTCTACTTTCTCGCCTTTATCATTTTTATAACTTTCGCTGGTAGCGATACTGAACTTGGCCAGTTTCTTTGTTTTTGAAATTTCTTTCACTTCTGGTGCATTGCCTAAACGTCCAATTAATCTTACGTTGTTTCTTAAATTACTCATGATCTTAAAATTTAATTTGTAAATACTTTTTAACGAACAGCTAACCACCATGGCTAACCGACAATACAAAGGTGAGGATAGTGAAGAAATTGAGTCGGTTAATAAGTATTTATATTCGATTATAAACGTTTATACATGGATAATTTTTATATTTACCATTGAAAAACAAAGAGTTATGAGTAAAACATGTTTAGACTGTGGTGCTACAATTGTAGGGAGAGCAGATAAAAAATTCTGCGACGACCAATGCAGAAACAACTTTAATAACAAGCTGAGGGCTGATGACCTCACCAACGTGAAAGTCGTAAACAACATTCTATTAAAAAACCGAAAGGTTTTAGAGAAACTAAATCCCGAAGGTAAAACCAAAGTCCCAAAAGCTAAACTGGAGAAAGCTGGTTTTAACTTTAGTTATTTCACCCATAACTATGAAACCTTAAAAGGAAGCACTTATAAATTCTGTTATGATTATGGATATTTACCATTAGAAAATGATTGGTTTTTATTGGTAAAAAGGGAAGAAGTTTAAGATTATTTTCACGCGAAGGGCGCAAAGATTTTTCGCAAAGGGTGCAAGGTATTTTATTTCTTATGAAATGAATATTGTGGCTTCTGAAAAAATCTGATTTGCATTACATATTATTCACCAATATTGATATTCAGGTTTGCTAGTTCAACATGTAATTTCACTTTAGCTTTTAAAGCAGAAAAAACCCTCATCAAAGTATCCATAGTTACATTGCTACCATTATTTTCAAGTCTTGATATTTGGGCTTTCTGAACTCCGATTAATTTACCAAGTTCTTCCTGTGTCAAATTCCGCTCTTTTCTTGTTTGCTTTATTGCCTTTCCTAATAAATTCATCTGAAGTTCATACTCAAAAAAATCACGGTCAGGTGTCCCAACTTTTCCGATAATTTTATCCTGTACTTCATCTAATGTATATGTCTTCATTTCCTTTTATTTTTAAGTACTTTTTCTTTTAGATAATTCTCTCTAATCTGGATTGCCCTTTGAATCTCGTTATCTGGAACTTTGCTTCTTTTTTTTACAAAACCATGTGTGGAGACTACAAATGTTTGACTTTCTGCTGTTTTGTCCCAAAAAGCAAGCAGACGATATTGAATCCCTTGATATAAGGTTCTAAATTCCCAGATTTCGTTATTAAGTTTTTTGAAGAGTTCCGAATCTAATTCAAGTTGAGATTTTCGAATATTATAAAGAATTTTTTCAGAATGCTTTTTCTGTAGGCTTTCTAAAAATTCTAATACTTCTTCTAAAATAATAACCTCAAAAAGTTTCTCCATTTAATTAAATGTTTCTACTTAGACAAAGATAATAAAGTTTCGTTAAAAAGAAACTTTTAGATTTTGAATGATTAGGAATGAGCTTTATATATCAATTAAAAAAAACGCAGAATCATAAAAAATAAACTCCTCCTGAAGGAAATACATCCTTGCGTCCTTTGCGCTCTTTAATTTTCTTTGCGTGAAAAACCACCCAAACTAATCTATCAATAACACCTTCCAAGCTTCCTCCACTTTTCCTTCGCCCAAAAACTCTTTTGCTTTTAAATGCAGTTGAATTTCACGCGTTTTAGCATCGCCATGGGTGGCATCTAAAATTTCTTTGATTTCTGGTTCTAATTCAAAAAGTTTTACATCATCATCATTCGGCAAAAGCTCAACATTGCCCAATTGCCCTAAATTATTCCCGGTCAAGATGTTTGATTTTTTAATATGTGATGGTAAAGCATCCACTCCAATTCCTAATTTGGCCAATGGTTTTGCTACTTCAAATAAACTTTCTGCAGTCACACGACTATACCAATTTCCACCCAATCGGGCTACGTGATCCATTTTGAAAGGGTCAATTCTGCCGTTTTTATCCAATATATCTTCATGTAAATGAATCATTTTTACTTCGGCAATTACTAAGTTTCCTGCTCCTCCCTCCTGCCCTAAAGCAATGATGTCGTTCACTACACATTCAAACTGCACTGGCGCTTCCATTACCCTCGGCGGACGGATGGTTTCTGAAGCGATCGGTGTAAAGCCAGATTTATGAAATTCATTTACCCCCTTTGGGTAATCTGTACTGGCCAGCGACATTTGCTCCACCATGTTATAGTTTACAATATTAATGACCACTTCTGGCACTTCCAACACGTTCTCTAAAGTATGCTTAACGGTATTGTCTCTTCCCCTTCTGGATGGAGAAAAAACACAGATTGGAGGGTTTGCACCCATCATGTTAAAATAACTAAAAGGACTTAAATTTACATTTCCATCTGGATCAATAGTAGATGCAAAACAGATAGGACGTGGCGCTATTGCGGAACTTAACAATTGATATACTGTTGCGTTGGATAAATCTGAAACTTTATGCGATAACATTCATGTTCTTTTTAAGTGCTAAAATAGAGAAATCGTTGTCTTCCTTTATAATGGTATTACTCAATCGTCCTAAACCTGATATTTCCATTTCTACTACATCACCATCCTGTAACCATTGAGATTGAAAATTAGGATCGTTTAATAAACCTGTTCCGTTTAACTCCAGAAAACAACCTGTGCCTACTGTTCCGGATCCTATCACATCACCTGGCAAAACATCAACACCGTAAGCACAACGCTCAATAATTTCTGCAAAAGTCCAGTCCATACTTCCCATATTTCCTTTCGAAACCAATTTTCCATTCACCCAGCATTTCATCTCCAAATTATAACAGTTTCCGGCATGACCTTCTTTTGCGGATACTTTATAGGCCTCCAATTCATCAGGTGTCACCAACCACGGACCAATTACCGTTGCAAAATCTTTTCCTTTAGCGGGGCCGAGATTCAATTTCATCTCCTCCATTTGCAAAGTACGGGCACTTAAATCATTCATGATTAAAAAACCTGCGATATAATCATCTGCTGCAGCTGCGGTAATATTTCTTCCTTTTTTATTTAAAACAACGGCCACTTCTAGTTCAAAATCCAATTTCTGAAAATGATCTGGCATGCATCTTACTTCGCCCGGTCCTTGTATGGAATTATGATTGGTAAAATAAAATATAGGATATTCATCAAACTCAGGTATCATTTCTACCTTTCTGTTTCTACGGGCGTTTGCCACATGTTCTCTAAAAGCATAAGCATCTCTGCAAGAAGTAGGATGAGGAACAGGCGCCAAGAGTTCAAAAAATATTTCTTCTTTAGCTGTTATCTTTCCACTTTTCAATTCGTTATAAGCCCGATGTGCCGCTTCCATTAAAGCAGCTCCACCATTTAAAAATTGGCTCATATTATCAGGAATAACGTGATTTAAAGAGTTGAGGTTATAAATATGGCCGTTAAAGAAAATACCTAAATGTTCGAGGTCTTCGGTTTTGTAGGATACAAGTTTCATATTAATCTAAGGATTTAAAGAAATATACGGATTAATTACAATTGGTTTGCAATGGAGTTTATCAAAAATAGCAATTGATTTCACCAAAGCCAATGTTTATTTAGATTTAGGATTCCCGAGCTCAAATTCGTATATTCGCAATGAACTAAAAATTAACTCATTGCAAAACTTAAAGCATCTTAGATTGATTTCTTCGGGAGTACTTGCTAAATTCCGCTCTGCAATGGTGGCGAAAATTGTTTTCGCACAATATTCCATCTAATCCGTATATTGATAACATTCGTTATCAATAGATTACAAGCTTTCTCTTTTTAAATCGTTAATCTTTAAAACAGATTTACCATGCCCTTTTATTACAAATTAGGAGCTATTCCTCCTAAAAGACATACTCAATTTCGTAAGCCAGATGGCGAACTTTATGCCGAAGAACTGGTTTCTACCGAAGGTTTTTCCAGCAATTACTCCTTGGTTTACCATTGCCACGCCCCTACAATTGTTAAAGCGTTAGGCGAGGCTTATTCCGTAGAACCAAAAATAGCCAGAGAAAAACACCTTAAACACACCAGCCTGATTGGTTTTAAGATTAAACCAGAAGATGATTACCTTAAAAGCAGAAAGCCGGTTTTGGTGAACAGTGATCTTCATATTTCTTTGGCTGCGCCGAGAAAATCTATGACGGATTATTTCTACAAAAACACCATGGCCGATGAAATGATTTTTATTCATGAAGGCTCTGGGGTTTTAAAAACTGGTTATGGAAATATCAATTTTGAATATGGAGATTATCTGATCGTTCCTCGAGGAGTGATTTATCAAATCCATTTTAATGATGAAAAGAACAGACTTTTTATTGTAGAAAGCTTTAGCCCGATAAAAGCGCCAAAGCGTTACAGAAACGAAAACGGGCAATTGTTAGAGCATTCTCCATTTTGTGAACGCGATGTTAAAACACCTGAAAATCTGGAAACGAAGGATGAAAAAGGAGATTTTAAAATCCTGATTAAAAAGCAGGGATTAATTTACCCTTACACTTACGGTACGCATCCTTTTGATTTTATAGGCTGGGATGGCTTCCATTATCCTTGGGCATTTTCTATCCATAATTTTGAACCCATAACCGGACGTTTACACCAACCGCCTCCGGTACACCAAACTTTTGAAGCACACAATTTTGTAGTTTGCTCATTTGTGCCTAGGAAATACGATTACCATCCACTTTCTATTCCAGCACCTTATAACCACTCTA
>JBDSHZ010000014.1:0-22353 GCA_039918235.1 Pelobium sp. | reverse complement strand
GAAGAATTAAAAGCATGCTTTAATGCGGTAAGATCTTTGTATCCTCAACATAAATTAACGGTAATTTTTCAGCCACATTTGTTCAGTCGTACCAGAGATTTTGCTTCTGATTTTATATCTGTTTTAGCTACTGCCGATGAATTATTGCTGTTGGAGATCTATCCCGCCCGTGAACTTCCAATAGAAGGGATAAACAGTGAAATGCTTGCTAAAGCAATGGATGTGAATAAAGTACGTGTTTGTGGAAAACAAGAAGCTTTAGAGATCATCAGCAATGAAAAACCTGAACTACTTTTGACAGTTGGTGCAGGCGATATTGATACTTTGGTTAACCCTTTAAAAAACATCATGAGCCATGTTTAAAAGGATAAACTGGAAACTGGTTGGAATCACTTTTGTTTGGGTGTTAAGGCTGAGCAGCTTAGTGGTGCTGATGAGTTTTATAGAAATTAAGAAAGCTGAAAGTACCTGTGCAAATGTTCAGGTGATTTTGCCCGGCAACCAATATTTTATTGAACGGGCAGAAATTGATGAAATTCTGAAAGAGAAGAATGGCTTATTAGTTGGAAGAAGATTAAGTGGAATTAATATTCAGTATTTAGAAGATAAACTGAGAGCGAATCCATTTATAGAATACGCTAAAGTATACATTGACATGGATGGTGTTTTACATGCAGATGTAAAACAAAGGGTGCCAGTATTACGGGTATTAAATATGGCCGGACAGGATTTTTATATCGATCAGAACGGTTTAAAAATTCCATTATCTGACCACTTCACCGCAAGGGTTTTAGCCGCCAACGGAGCCATTATGGAAGGCTTTTCTGGTAAAGTAGATACGCTAAAAACAGTGATTGGGAAAGATTTATTCCAAACTGCAAAGTTCATTGAAGAAGATTCTTTATGGAGAGAACAGATTGTTCAGATGTTTGTAGACGCTAATAATGATATAGAGTTGGTTCCCAGAGTAGGAAACCAGAAAATAATTTTAGGGGATGCTAAAAATGTAAAAACGAAGTTGAGAAATTTGCTACTTTTTTATAAAAAAGCATTGCCACAATACGGTTGGGATACTTACAGTACCATCAATTTAAAATTTGATGGACAGATTGTTTGTCAAAAAAGAGATTCCAGCTTAATTAAACATACAGTGCTACCTCCAGTATTGAAGGATAGCACCATAAAAATAGAAACACAGGATTCAATAAATAACATACGCTAACATGGAAAAAGGTATAACTCAGCAATTGAAAAGCTCATCTATTGTAGTAGGTCTGGACATCGGAACTACTAAAATTTGTGTGATTGTGGGTAGAAGAAACGACCACGGTAAAATTGAGGTATTGGGATTGGGAAAGGCGGAATCAGCAGGGGTGACCCGTGGGGTAGTTTCCAACATCGCTAAAACAGTAAAAGGAATTGTGCAGGCGGTAGAAGAAGGGAGTTCCCAATCAAATGTTGATGTAAAAATTGTGAGCGTTGGAATTGCCGGTCAGCATATTAAAAGTTTGCAGCACCGTGGGATTCTAACCCGTAAAGATTTGAGCAACGAAATCAATAAAAGAGACATTGACCGACTGATAGATGATATGTATAAACTCGCTATGAATCCTGGTGAAGAGATTATTCATGTGTTACCTCAAGAATTCACTGTTGATAATGAACCGGGCGTTAAAGACCCAGTAGGGATGGCTGGTGTAAGGTTAGAAGCCAATTTCCACATCATTACCGGCCAGGTAACGGCCATCAAAAATATCATGAAATGTGTGGATCAAGGTGGTTTAGAAACACAGGATTTAATTTTAGAACCATTGGCATCTTCCGAATCTGTTTTAAGTGAAGAAGAGAAAGAAGCCGGAGTAGTTTTGGTAGATATAGGTGGTGGTACTACAGACGTTGCTGTTTTCCATGAAGGCATCATCAGGCATACTGCTGTCATTCCTTTCGGAGGAAATAGTGTGACGGAGGATATCCGTGAGGGATGCGCTGTAATGCGTAACCAAGCTGAGCTTTTAAAAGTAAAATTTGGATCTGCTTTGGCAGAAGAAAATAAAGAGAATGAAATCATTTGTGTTCCAGGTTTAAGAGGACGTGAACCTAAAGAGATCTCTGTAAAGAACCTCGCTTTTGTGATCCAGGCCAGAATGGAAGAAATTATTGATCATGTACATTATGAGATCAAATCTTCGGGCTATGAGAAAAAATTAATTGGTGGGATTGTAGTAACCGGTGGAGGTGCTTTATTAAAACATCTGCCACAGCTTATTGAGTATGTTACTGGTTTAGATTGCCGTGTGGGATACCCGAATGAGCATTTAGCTAAGAACGAAGGTTTACCAAAAAATATTTACGAGGATTTAAAAAGCCCAATGTATGCTACCGGTATCGGCTTGCTGATTAAAGGAATAGAAAGGGTAGAAGCAGAATACCAGAGAGAAAAATCTTTGGATAGAAAAAGTGAGGTGATCGTTGAAACCAGCTCGAGAAAAAACCGTGGATTATTTGCTTCTTTATTAGAAGGGACAAAGAAATTCATCAAGGATGACATCTCTGATCAGGACTTTTTGAAGTAGTTTTCAACAAACAACAAGTTTTCCACACAATTAACATTTGTGGAAAACTAATGTGGAAAATTATTTATTATTACAAGAGCTTAAGAATAAAATTAATAGAATACTTACCAGCTGATAATAAAGGATATGCAGTTTGAAATGTTAAAAGATAAGTCGTCCATCATCAAAGTTATTGGTGTTGGAGGCGGTGGAGGCAACGCAGTTAACCATATGTATAGGCAAGGAATTACAGGTGTTGATTTCATCATTTGTAATACTGATGCACAAGCATTGGAATTAAGCCCGATCCCTAACAAAGTACAACTTGGTGCAAGCCTTACAGAAGGAATGGGAGCTGGTTCTATCCCTGAAGTAGGAAAAAACTCCGCGATTGAAAATATAGATGATTTGAAAGACATGCTGGGTTCAAACACCCGGATGCTTTTTATCACAGCAGGTATGGGCGGTGGTACCGGAACAGGTGCAAGTCCAATCATCGCAAAAGCGGCAAAAGAGCTAGATATTCTTACCGTTGCGATTATTACTACTCCATTTTCATTTGAAGGCAAACGCAGAAGAATGCAGGCCGAAGAAGGTTTGGAAGAACTGAAAAAATATGTTGATTCTTACTTGGTAATTTCTAATGACCGTTTAAGAGAGATTTTTGGAAACTTGACTTTAGGCTCTGCTTTCGGTCAGGCGGATGATATATTAACCACCGCTGCAAAGGGAATTGCAGAAATTATTACTGTTCCTGGCTATATCAACGTGGATTTTAAGGATGTGCGTACCGTAATGAAAGATAGCGGTGTTGCCATCATGGGAAGTTATGCGGCAGAAGGTGAAAATAGAGCTTTAAAGGCTGTAGAAGGCGCATTATCTTCTCCATTGTTGAAAGATAATGAAATTGAGGGAGCAAGATATATCTTATTGAATATCAGTTCTGGTGAAAAAGAAGTGACCATGGATGAAGTTAGTATCATTACCGACTTTATTCAGGAGCAAGCTGGTTTATCTGCAGATTTAATTTGGGGTAACTGTAATGACGAGTCTCTTGGAGATAATATTTCTGTAACAATTATTGCCACTGGTTTTCAAACTAAGGAAGAAAGAGAGCATGTAAAGCAAACTACTCCAAAAAAACAGTTTTTAACTACTGATACGCCTCTCATCAGACCTATTAATGAGTTTTCAAGAAATGGCGCAGTAAAAAGTCCAGATCCTGAAGTGCAAGAAGAAGATATCCGTACTCCAGTTTTAAAAGCAGACGAATCTCAGGTGCCTCAAGCAGATCTGTTTGCAGATATGTTCAGAGGAAATACAAACCCTGTTGCTGAAAATGATGGTAAATTGGTTAAACATCAATTAATTGAAGAAGAAATTGAAGAAGAGTTAGAGGAAGTTGATCATGCAGGATTCAATCTGAAATTATCAGCTTCTGAATTTGATCAGCCAGTTGCATTAGAAGAAGAATCAGAAGAAGTTTATAATGAAGATGCCAATAAAACTGATGAATCAATAGAAGAGCAATTGCGTAAATCAAAAGAACGCATATTGCGATTGAAAGATTTAAGTATGAAATTGCGTTCTACCAGTGGTCTTCAAGAGTTGGAAAATGAGCCTGCTTACAAGAGAAAGCAAATGCAGTTGAAGGATGTTCCACATTCCTCAGAATCGTCAATTTCAAGATTCACTTTAAGTGCTGACGATGAGGGACAGACAGAAATAAGACCTAACAACTCTTTTCTGCATGATAATGTAGATTAAGTTTATAAAAATTAGACTAGAGCCATTCCATATAAGAATGGCTTTTTTTTTAAAATATGTTTTTAACTTGAGAAACTGATGTTGTGAATGAGGGTGTAAAAACGTAAATTTGCAAGGTTTTTAATAATAAATTTTTTTTAGAATAAAATAAGCGATTTGGATATTTTCGATAAGATAGCGAAGAACATGGGGCCACTTGGCCAACACCAAAAATGGTCTCATGGATATTTCTCATTTCCGAAATTGGAGGGAGAAATTGCGCCTCATATGAATTTTAGAGGTAAAGAGCATTTGGTTTGGAGCTTAAACAATTATTTAGGTTTAGCTAACCATCCAGAAGTTAGAGCAGCTGATGCAAAGGCAGCGCAAGATTACGGAATGGCTTACCCAATGGGTGCCCGTATGATGTCTGGTAACTCTAATCACCACGAAGCATTAGAAAAATCATTAGCTGACTTTACAGGTTTTGAAGATGCATTCCTATTAAACTACGGTTATCAAGGAATTCTTTCTGCAATAGATGCTTTGGTAGACAGAAACGATGTGATTGTTTATGACGCCGAGTCTCATGCCTGTATCATTGACGGAGTCCGGTTACATATGGGCAAACGTTTTGTTTACCAGCACAATGACATGGACAGCTTGAAAAAGCAGTTAGAAAGAGCTACAAAATTAACTGAACAGAGCGGTGGCGGAATTTTGGTGATTACCGAAGGTGTTTTTGGAATGTCCGGAGCACAGGGTAAACTAAAAGAGATTATTGATTATAAAAATGATTTCAAATTCCGTTTATTGATAGATGATGCGCATGGTTTTGGCACCATGGGTAAAACCGGTTCTGGTACACATGAAGAACAAGACTGTATTTCAGGAGTTGATATTTACTTTGGCACATTTGCTAAATCTATGGCTGGTATCGGAGCTTTTATTGCTTCTACAGAAGAGATTACCAATTACCTGAGGTATAATATGCGCTCTCAAACTTTTGCCAAATCATTACCTATGCCAATGGTTTTAGGTTTAAAGAAACGTTTGGAATTGTTAATGACTAAGCCTGAGCTAAAAGCTAAGCTTTGGGAAATTGCTACAGCTTTACAAACAGGTTTAAAAGATAAAGGTTTCAATATTGGAAGTACCAACTCTGTAGTTACTCCAGTTTTCTTTAAAGGAGAGCTGAGTGAAGCTACAGCCATTACAATGGATTTAAGAGAAAATTACAGTATTTTCTGCTCCATTGTGATTTATCCTGTGATCCCAAAAGGATTAATTATGTTAAGATTAATTCCTACAGCAATGCACACTATTGCTGATGTTAACCAAACTCTTGCCGCTTTTAGCGAAGTTAGAGACAAATTGGAAAAAGGATATTATAAAGAGAAAAAAGAAATACCAGCATAATAATTAGCACAATTTTAAAAAATGCCTCTAACTTAATGTTAGGGGCATTTTTATTTTGTAAATGAGTGTAAAGTATTGATTTTAAGTTATTTATAAATTAAAGTGTTTTTCATAAGTGTTCAAAGCCTTTGAAATGTGGAAAAAAAAGGGTTTTAATGCCCTTTTTAAAGTTTAAAATCATTTTTTTTTACAAAAAAACATTCTACATTAGCTTTATATAGTAATAATACTAACCATAAAAACTAAAAGGAGTATTTAAAATGAAAAAATTTGAAGAAGTAAAAAAATTAGTAGCTGAACTAGAAGGTGATGCTGACAAGTTCTACAACAAAGGAAACAGCGCTGCTGGAACAAGAGTTAGAAAAGGAATGCAGGATTTAAAAAACCTTTCTCAGGCTATCCGTCTTGAAGTTCAAGATATGAAAAACAAAGAAGCTGGTAAATAATTTTTATTACTCTTTGTAAAAACCCATAAGCATTGCTTATGGGTTTTTTTATTTTAAAAGATTTCAAAACATTTCACTATGTTAAGGCTTTCTTTGAGTTAAAGAGAGAAATGATTGATTTAAAGTCCTTAGATAATTTCAGAAAAATTGGCGATCCGCTAGCAGACCAGTTTGTTGATATACATTTTTCTAATTCAGAAAAGAAAAGCGAACTTTACCTTGGCATTCAATCTCTTCGTAAAAATAGTGATTGGGCCCTTTTCATAAAATCATTCCCTGATGCTTCTTGGTTTGATCAAGAGTTTTCAAAATCCTCAGTTCCGGATGTTAGACAGATAAAATCGGCTGTTCAGTTTTATAAATCAAAAGAATTATACATTTCACAGCTATTGGGCTTACTCTCTCTTCCTTATTGTTATGCTGCCGCAGATGGGGCAAAGGTATTGTACCAAACCGAGCGGATGTATAAAGATGTGAACAAAAGATTAGAAGAAACAGGAGCTTTTGTAGCTGATATAATGAGTAAAAATGCTTTTAGTGAAGATGGAAAAGGGAAAGTGCAATTATTTAAAGTGCGCTTAATGCATGCCGTTTCACGGCATTATATTTTAAAAGGTAATTGGGATTTAAAATTAGGCTATCCAATAAATCAGGAAGATATGCTAGGGACTAACCTCAGCTTTTCTCTTATCGTAATCAGGGGTTTAAGGAAAATGGGTTTCGATATCAGTTATGAACAACAAATGGCTTATATTAACTATTGGAGCTGGATTGGAGAGTTGTTAGGAATTCAGCCTGCATTACTTCCCAATGATGGGAAAGAGGCACATAATATAGAAGAAGCGATCTCTAAAAGACAATTTAAATCATCTGAAGAAGGAAAACAATTGACTAAATCACTTTTAGAGTGCTTTTATAAATTAAATACTTCGCAAGCAATAAAAAATAATGAAATACCTGCCTTTATGCGTTTTCTATTGGGAGATGCTGTCTCAACTATTTTAGATCTGCCACCTGGTAGTTTTCCTGCCTCAAAAAAAATAATGTTAAAATTTAAGACTGCTTTAAATCCCTAAGAATTTTAAAAATGGAATAAACTTTTAAAGATTTGCCCGATAAATTTTTAAAAGGCGATCCTTCTTTAGTAGATTGTGTTCATGAAATATCTGAGCATCTTATTCTTTATTCTCTTTGCTTTGAAAGTTAAAGCACAGCAGTATGATATTTTGATTAAAAATGCCAGAATTTTAGACGGGACAGGCAACAGTTGGTATATATCTGATTTGGCAGTTAAAGGTGATTTGATTGTGAAAATTGCACCTTTCATTAATGGAAGTGCAACCAAAGTTATTGACGCAAAAAACAACATTCTCTCTCCCGGTTTCATAGATGTTCATACCCATATTGAAGGTGATGAAAACAAAACTCCAACAGCGCAAAGTTTTATTTATGATGGTGTTACTACGGTAATTACAGGGAATTGCGGTTCATCCCAAATCCATATTAAAAAATACCTTGATGTTATAGATTCAGTGAAACTCTCTATTAATGTTGGGGTTTTAATTGGACATAATGATGTGAGAGAAGCAGTGATGGGCAAAGCGAATCGTGATCCATCCAAACAAGAGCTAGAAAAAATGGAAGCCATAGTTGAACAGGGAATGAAAGAAGGTGCAATGGGTTTTTCAACAGGGTTAATTTACATTCCCGGCACTTATACCAAAACACCAGAAATTATTGCCTTGGCAAAAGTTGCTTCTAAATATCATGGAGTTTACGCCACACACATGAGAAGTGAATCAGATGATGTAAAAGAAGCCATTACTGAAGCTTTAACAGTAGGAAAAGAAGCTGATTTACCGGTTGAAATTTCTCATTTTAAAATTGGAGGTCAGCAAAATTGGGGTGAAAGCGACCAAACTTTGGAGATGATAAAGCAAGCCCGTTTAGAAGGAATGGATGTAACCATAGACCAATACCCCTATACTGCCAGCAGTACTTCCATCAGTACTTTGGTGCCTGATGCCATTTTAGCAGATGGGCAGGATTCTATTAATGCTAGATTAAGTAATCCTGAAATCAGAAAGAAAGCGATTGAAGAAATGTTGGCCAGTTTAAAAAGAAGAAACCTTAAGCATTTTGATTATGCCGTAGTGGCTTATTTTTCGCCAGATACATCCTATAATGGGAAAAGTATTGAAGAAATTAATTTGATGAGGGGCGGAAAACATCAGGCTAAAGCCGAAGCAGAAACGGTTTTATACATTACAGAGAATGGCGGTGCAAGTGCAGTTTTCCATGGAATGGGTGATTACGATTTAAAAAACATCATGAAATATCCTTTCAATATGCCAGCTTCTGATGCAGGAATTAGGGAGTTTGGAGCAGGAATGCCTCACCCAAGAGGTTATGGAACAAATGCTAGAGTTTTAGGGAAATATGTGAGGGAAGAAAAAGTACTGAGTTTAGAGGAAGGAGTCAGGCGAATGACTTCTTTACCTGCACAGAAATTTCAACTGCAACACCGTGGGTTAATTAAAGAAGGAATGAAAGCAGATATCTTGATTTTTAATCCCGCTACGGTAACAGATAATGCCACTTATGAGAAACCTCACGCCTTCTCTACGGGTTTTGAATATGTTTTGGTGAACGGCGGGTTAACGGTTGAAAATGGAAAACATACAAACTTGAGAAATGGAGTTGCTTTGAGACATAATAGTTCGTTAGGTTATTAGTTTTTTAGTTGGTTAGAATTTACCATAAAACTCATCAATAGTCATCTTGAAATCGCCATGAATAACCATGGTTGCTTTCCCTTCTAAAATACCCAATTTGCGTTTATTTTTATTTTCATAAATCTCTGGAACAAAATAACCCACAATCTTTTTCTTTTTGCCAGATGTAACTGCAATTTTTTCTCCAGTTCTTACTTTTTTAACCACTTCAGAAAAATGAGTTTTAAACTCTCCAATTGTCATCTCTGTCATTTTCTTATATTTGAATTTTTTAAATATATATAAATGAGCGATAATATCAGTTGTCCAAAATGCGGTTCAGAGTTTACTTATGAAGATCAAGATCACATGGTGTGTTCTCAATGTTTCCATGAATGGGACCCTATGGATGAAAAAGTTGAAACTGCTATAAACGATAGCATAATAGATTCCAATGGCAATGAGTTAAAAGACGGAGATACGGTTATGGTAATAAAAGATCTCCCTGTTAAAGGTGCTCCTAAGCCTTTAAAAGCTGGGACAAAAGTGAAAAACATCCGTCTTACTACTGGCGACCATAATATTTCTTGCAAAATTGATGGATTTGGGGCCATGAATTTAAAATCAGAGTTTGTTAAAAAAGTATAACAATTTATAGTTGAAATAAGAAAATTTTAACTTGTTTAAATTTAAATTAATTGTAATGTTACTATCGGTAATTTTAAATATTTATAATTTTTCTTAGGTGAAAATCTTATGATTATTCTAAAAATCAGATCATTAAAGTGCTGATTATTTTTAAGAAATATATTTTTGGGGTATAAAAATGAATAGTGATTAAATTTCAGTGTTTGGCAGGCTCAAAGCTTATGATTTTGTAAAGAAACTGGTATGGTTATTGCCTAGATGAGTTTTTTAAAATTTCATTATACATTTAAACTTCAAAATCATGAACAAATTTAAATTCATTTTATTAATTACGTTTTGTGCAACTTCATTATTTTCCTGCAAGAAGGGCAATGAAACCCCTAGTAATTCTTCTGATAAAAATTTAAAATTAACAGTTACAGTAAGTGGCTTTAACAAAGCAGAAGGTGATTATATTTCTTTTGTTGCAGTTGGTTCGCCTGTAAATTCGGATAATAAAACTATTTGGAAAATAAATGGAGTTGCACAAGCTAACGAACAAGGCATTGGCTTATCAGGTGATGATTTTTCTGGTTCAGTTAAGACATACGTATTAGAATCAAACGTGCCAATTAATATAGGATCTGTCAGTATACAGGGCATTAATTTCGGTTCAGAGTTTAAGATTAGTTATAAGGCAGAGCTAAATGGAAAAATACTAAATAATGATGAGAATATTTCTGTAGCGGTAGATAAAGACTATACACATAACTATAATTATTAATAGCATTTCTTAAACTAAAAAGCCAGCTTAGAAATAGTGCTGGTTTTTTAGTTTTTAAGAATAGTGCATTTTAATAATGAGCATTAGAAATAAAAATACTATCAACCTCTTGAAAATCAAAAAATAAAATCCTACTTTTGCAGTCCTTTTGATTGGAGATGTTAAAACCTCTGAGACAGAAGATTAAAAATAAATAAAAAATTTAAAAAAAGCTTAATGCCAACCATTCAACAATTAGTTAGGAAAGGTAGAGTAGCTCTGGAGGATAAGAGTAAATCCCCAGCGTTGGACAGCTGTCCACAGCGAAGAGGCGTATGTACCCGTGTATATACTACTACCCCTAAAAAACCAAACTCAGCAATGCGTAAAGTTGCCCGTGTACGTTTAACCAATGGAAAAGAGGTGAACGCATATATTCCGGGTGAAGGTCACAACTTACAGGAACACTCTATTGTTTTGGTACGTGGTGGAAGAGTGAAAGATTTACCAGGTGTACGTTATCACATCGTTCGTGGTGCATTGGATACAGCAGGAGTTGCAGGAAGAAATCAACGTCGTTCTAAATACGGTACTAAAAAACCTAAACCAGGACAAGTTGCAGCAGCACCAGCAAAAGGGAAAAAGAAATAATTAAACGGAGGACAAGACAATGAGAAAATCGAAACCAAAAAAGAGAATCATTCTGCCTGACCCGAAGTTTAACGACGTGATGGTGACCAGATTTGTAAATAACATGATGTATGATGGAAAGAAATCCATTGCATACGATATATTTTACGGAGCTATTGAAATTGTAGAAACTAAAACCAGTGAAAACGGTTTAGAGCAATGGAAAAAAGCTTTAGTAAACATTAGCCCAGCAGTTGAGGTAAAATCAAGACGTGTGGGTGGTGCTAACTTTCAAGTACCAACTGAAGTAAGACCAGAGCGTAAAACCGCTTTAGGTATGAAATGGTTGATCAGCTATTCTAGGAAACGTGG
The DNA here is from genome assembly GCA_039918235.1 of Pelobium sp. GTDB lineage: Bacteria > Bacteroidota > Bacteroidia > Sphingobacteriales > Sphingobacteriaceae > Pseudopedobacter. Next base: position 11,084 of record JBDSHZ010000014.1, on the reverse strand, counting down.
CGAAAAAACCATGACTGAAAAGTTAGCAGGTGAAATCATCTCTGCGGCTAAAGGTGAAGGTGCTGCAGTGAAGAAGAAAGAAGATACGCATAAAATGGCAGAAGCTAACAAGGCTTTCTCTCACTTTAGATTCTAGAGCAGATTACATAGATTAATTTGATTACACCGATTTTAGCTTTATGGCAAAAATCGGTGTAATCATTTAAAAATCCCATAAATCATTTATAATGTCAAGAGATTTAAAATACACAAGAAATATTGGAATTGCTGCCCACATTGATGCGGGTAAAACAACTACAACTGAGCGTATTCTTTACTATTCGGGCGTAAGCCACAAAATTGGTGAGGTGCATGATGGTGCCGCAACAATGGATTGGATGGCACAAGAGCAAGAGCGTGGTATTACCATTACTTCTGCCGCTACAACTGTAACTTGGAAATATAGAAATCAAGATTACCATATCAATATTATTGATACCCCAGGACACGTAGATTTTACTGTTGAGGTAAATAGATCTTTACGTGTGTTAGACGGTTTGGTGTTTTTGTTCTCTGCTGTTGATGGTGTAGAGCCACAATCAGAAACTAACTGGCGTTTAGCTAACAACTACAATGTATCCCGTATTGGTTTTGTGAATAAAATGGACAGAGCCGGTGCTGACTTCTTAAAAGTGGTGAAGCAGGTGAAAGATATGTTAGGTTCTAACGCAGTTCCTTTGCAAATTCCTATCGGTTCTGAAGACGGTTTTAAAGGTGTGGTTGATTTAATCAATTGGAGAGGGATCATTTGGAATGAAGAAGATAAAGGAATGACTTTTACTGAAGTTCCAATTCCAGAAGATTTAATTGAAGAAGCAAAAGAGTGGAGAGAGAAATTATTAGAAGCTGTTGCTGATTATGATGAAACGTTAATGGAGAAATTCTTTGACGATCCAGAATCTATTACAGAACGCGAAATATTAGATGCTTTACGTAAAGCAGTGATTGATGCTTCTATTGTTCCTATGGTATGTGGTTCATCTTTCAAAAATAAAGGTGTACAAACCATGTTGGATTATGTGATGGAATTATTGCCATCTCCAATGGATCAAGAAGCTATTAAAGGTACTCACCCAGATACTGGTGCAGAATTATTGCGTAAACCAGATGAAAAAGAGCCTTTTGCAGCATTGGCTTTCAAAATTGCAACTGATCCTTTTGTTGGCCGTTTATGTTTCATCAGAGTTTACTCTGGTAACTTAGAGGCAGGTTCTTATATCTACAACGTACGTTCAGGAAATAAAGAACGTATTTCTCGTATATTCCAAATGCATGCTAACAAGCAAAACCCAATTCCTAATGTAGGTGCTGGAGATATTGCTGCCGTAGTTGGATTTAAGGATATCAAAACTGGAGATACGCTTTGCGAAGAAAAGAATCCAATTATTTTGGAATCTATGAATTTCCCTGATCCGGTTATCGGTTTAGCTATTGAGCCTAAAACTCAAGCTGATGTTGATAAATTGGGTATGGCGTTAAATAAATTAGCTGAGGAAGATCCAACTTTCAAAGTGCATACTGACGAAGATTCTGGTCAAACCATTATCCAAGGTATGGGTGAGCTTCACTTAGATATTTTAATGGATCGTTTAAAGCGTGAATTTAAAGTAGAAGTTAACCAAGGAGCACCTCAGGTTGCTTACAAAGAAGCTATTACTGGCGAAACACAACACCGTGAGGTTTACAAAAAACAATCTGGTGGTCGTGGTAAATTTGCTGATATTCAAGTTATTATTTCTCCCTCAGATGAAGGTAAATTAGGATTAGAATTTATCAACGAAATTTCTGGAGGTTCTATTCCTCGTGAATTTATTCCTTCAGTACAAAAAGGTTTCGAAAATTCTTTGCCAAACGGAGTTTTAGCTGGTTACCCTGTAACTGGTATGAAAGTTCGTTTAATTGATGGATCTTTCCACGCGGTCGATTCAGATGCTTTGTCTTTTGAATTAGCTGCAAGAATGGCTTTCCGCGAGGCTTTGCCTAAGTGTAAGCCAGTGTTGATGGAGCCAATCATGAAGATTGAAGTGTTAACTCCTGAAGAAAACATGGGTGATGTAATGGGAGATTTAAACAGAAGAAGAGGCCAATTACAAGGTATGGATACAAGAGCAGGTGCTCAAGTAATTAAAGCTTTGGTTCCTCTTTCTGAAATGTTTGGATATGTAACGCAGTTACGTACCATTACTTCTGGCAGAGCAACTTCAACAATGGAATTTGATCATTATGAGCCAGCTCCAAAAGGAGTTCAGGAAGAAGTGATTGCTAAAGTTAAAGGAGCAAAAGCAAACGCTTAATTAGGATAAAAGAATAAAGAGCAAAGATAAAAAGACCCTGAGTCCTTAATTCTTGCTCTTTAATCCTTGTTCAAAATAAAAACAAACCCGGTTTCCGTTACAAATAGCTCTAACGAGAACCATAAAACAAAAACAATGAGCCAAAGAATCAGAATTAAATTAAAATCTTACGATTACAACTTGGTAGATAAATCTGCTGAGAAAATCGTAAAAACTGTTAAACCTACAGGTGCAGTAGTTAGTGGTCCAATTCCTCTTCCAACTGAGAAGAAAATTTACACGGTACTACGTTCTCCACACGTTAACAAAAAAGCAAGAGAGCAATTTCAATTATGCTCTTACAAAAGATTGTTAGATATTTACAGTGCTTCGGCTAAAACTGTTGATGCTTTGATGAAACTTGAATTACCTTCAGGTGTTGAAGTTGAAATCAAAGTCTGATAGATTTTAATAGCATTAAAAACCCTTCTCGATTTTATCCGGAAGGGTTTTTTTGTGGAGTAAGGTTTTTTAATTAATAAGGATTACTATTTTCATAATATCAAAAATATATGACTATATTTGTCATGTATTTTTTAGTCATGTAATGATGTACGATAAAATTAAGAAAGCCAGAATAGATAAAAAGCTTAAAATAAGAGAAGTTGCGGCAACTTTAAAAGTAGATGCTTCTTTGATTAGTAAATTTGAGAGTGGTAATAGAAAACCAACCAGAGAGCAAGTCATAAAAATCGCAAATCTATTAGATTTGGACGCCCATGATTTATTGCTTGATTGGTTAAGTAATCAAATAGTAGAGAATATTGGTTACGGCAATTTTGCTTTAGAAGTATTATCATTAGCAGAAGATAAGGTAAAATATTATAGAAAGGATGAATTTAAGGTTCATAATGATTTAATAGAAATTTTAAAAGAGATAGATGATTTAAAGCTGAAGCTAGAGCAACATAGGGAATTGGATAGTTATAGGATCACTCAGGCACTAGAGCTGGAATACACTTTTGAAAGCAATAGAATAGAAGGGAATACGCTTACTTTAAAGGAAACTGATTTGGTTGTAAATGAAGGGATTACCATTTCTGGCAAAAGTATGCGTGAACATTTAGAAGCTATAAATCATAAGGAAGCTATCCATTATATAAAAGAATTAATTCATGAAAAATCTGGATTTTCTGAAAGGGATTTATTGTTGATCCACTCTTTGATACTTAAAGGAATTGATGCAAAATACGCAGGAACTTACCGTGATGTGCAGGTGATGATTAGTGGGAGTAAGCATTTGCCACCCCAACCTTACATGATTAAAAAGCAAATGGAGGATTTATTTTTTTGGTACGAGGCACATAAAAATCAATGGCATCCGGTTGTTTTGGCAGCAGAGCTGAGTGAAAGATTGGTAACCATACACCCTTTTATCGATGGAAATGGGAGAACCTCCAGATTAATTATGACTCTTATTCTTTTGAAGAATGGTTATGTAATAGCTAATATTAAAGGAGATTCAGAAAATAGGATGAAATACTACCAAGCCTTGGAAAACGCACAAGTGGAGGATAAAAAAGAGGATTTTCATTTATTTGTAGCTCAAGAAGAATTACAGGCACTTAATAGATACTGTGTTATTCTAGGAATTTAAATCGGATAATTTAACCACAAAATAAAGCCCTCTCAGATTCAATCTGAGAGGGCTTTATTAATTATAGATTCTTTAAGCTTAAAAAACAAATTTAAAGCCTAAACCAAATCTTGCTGGAGTGAATGTATCACCACCATTGTTACTAAGACTTACAGCTGGACGCCAATCAAAACTTAATGCAATTGGAGTGGTAGGTATCTTGTAGTCCAAACCTACCATAGGCCTTAACAAGAATTCTGAACCTCCAGAATACAGACCTATTGAAGGACCTCCACCAGCATACAAATTCAATCCATTCGCACCTTTAATTGGAAAATGGTATTGATAGTAAGCTCCAATATTGGTGTAATGACTACCGAACAAAACATCTAATTGACCTGCACTATTAGCATTGAAAAAATGTTTAAAAGATGGACCTACCAATGTTTGTCCGTTTCCAAAATCAATGCCTAAACCAGCGGCATTTTTGTAATCTTGTGCAGATGCTTGAGAAAAAGTAAAAGCAACAGCTGCTACCATTAATAGAATAATTTTTTTCATGATTTTTATTTTTAAAGTTAAACACAATGCTAGGAGCTATTTTTATGCCATTTTTTTGTTTTTTTGTGCTATTTTTTATAACGAGCAATAATTGTTTGATAATAAGGACTATAAAAGTACATTTTGCGTAATTAAGAATGTTGCATCAAGTGCAGTTTGTTTTATGTTATAAAACCGAATCATCTAAATTTCTTCTACTTTTGTTTTAATGAAAATCGGAATCATCGGTTTAGGAGATATGGGTAAATTGTATGCCCGTACGTTTGCAAAATCAGGACTTACAGTTTTTGGCTGTGATTTGCCGGATAGAAAGTTGGTTCTTCAAGAAGAATTAGCTCCTTTTGGAATTAAAGTTTTAAATGACCCTAAAGAGGTCTCTCAAGTTTCTGATTTTATATTTTATGCCGTAGAAGCAGAGAAAATTTTAGAAGTAGTAGCTACAAATGGTTACGCTACTAAAGCAGGGGCTATTGTTACCGGAATGACATCGGTGAAAACACCGGAGGTAGCCGCTTTTGAAATGCACTTGCCTCCAACTAGTGAAATCATCTTAACGCATGCCTTACACGGCCCTGGATTTGAAACCAAAGGTCAGAAGTTGATTGTTGCACCACATCGCATCAGTAAGGAGCACTATCAAAAGGCTTTAGACATTTTGAAAGTTTTAGAATCCGAAATTATCGAGCTAGCAGATTACCATCAGCATGACCAGATTATGGCGGATACCCAAGCGGTTACACACATGGGTTTTGAAAGCATGGGCACTGCTTGGAAAAATGCAGGAACTTACCCATGGGAAAGCGGCGCTTATGTATCTGGAATTGACAATGTTAAGATTTTAACTACCCTAAGGATTTTTAGCTATAAAGCGCACATTTATGCTGGATTGGCAATATTAAATCCTTATGCCTCCAAGCAGATTGAAGCTTATGCGCAATCAGAATCTGCACTGTTTAAGATGATGATTCAAGAAGATGAAGTACAGTTTAGAGAACGTTTATATAAAGCCCGAGAGTTTGTTTTCCATGGGCAACAAGAACTGATTTTATTTGATGATGCCATTATGAAAGAATTTAGCATTGGTACCAACAGCGCATTGGCCAAACCAAATTCGCACCTTAGCCTCTTAGCGATGGTGGATGCCTGGTATCAATTACAGATCAATCCGTATGATAACCTGATTGGGCAAACGCCTCCTTTTAAACTCCGCTTAGGTATTGTGGAGTACCTTTTTAAGAACGATGAACTTTTGGAAGAAACCATTCAGGCTGCCTTGTATGATAAGAGTATTAGAGGAGATGATTTGGAATTTCATACCGCGGTTAGAGAATGGGCGTCTATTATTAAATACAAAGATATGGAAGGTTATAAGTCGCATTTTAAAGCAGCAAAAGATTTTTTTGAACCTTTATTGGAAAAAGGAAGACAGCAAAGCGCTCTTTTGATCAGTAGACTCAGCAAATAAAATTCTAAACAAATCAATCATTTTTTTTCTTTAATTAAAGAGCGTATTATTTAGTTAGCGAATTACCGCGTTAGCTAGCTGGAGTATGGCTTTTCAAAAGCCAGTTCTTTGGCTGTTTTGTCAGCCAAAAGCCAGAGCGTGAGCGGCGTACGGAAGAGAGCGTTTAAACGCCATTGAAATCCAAATCATTTTTGGCAGACATTTAGATATAAGGTGAAAAACATTTAATAAATGGAAGATCAGTTACAAGAGAAAATAAATATAGATGGAATGGGCGCCATCTTACATGACCAAGGTGTGTTTTTTAGAGTTTGGGCTCCTCATGCTCAGGAAGTTTTTGTTACAGGCGATTTTAACGACTGGAACAATGAAGAAATTAAACTTTATGCTGAAGATAATGGATATTTTGCAGGAAATGTAACTACAGCAAAAGCAGGAAGTCAGTACAAGTTTTTTATCAAATCCGAATACGGAGAATTTTTAAAAAACGACCCATATGCAAAGGAAATGACAAATTCTTCTGGGAATTCTGTAGTATATGATTCAGTGGCTTTTGATTGGCAAGATGATCATTCTTTTATGCCTTACTGGAATGAAGCAGTTATCTACGAACTTCATTTAGGTACTTTTAACGTAAAGGAAGAGGGTAAACCCGGAAATTTTTTAACATTAAAGGATAAGCTTCCTTACTTGAAGGATTTAGGAATTAATGTGATTGAAATTATGCCTCCTTATGAATTTCCAGGTGGTTTTTCTTGGGGATATAATCCTTCCTATCCTTTTGCAATAGAGTCTGAATATGGTGGCCCTGATGCATTAAAGGCTTTAGTTAAAGCAGCGCATGAACATGGGATAGCAGTTATTTTAGATGCTGTTTATAATCATTTTGGACCTTCAGATTTGGATATATGGCAGTTTGACGGTTGGAGTGAAAATGATAAAGGAGGGATTTACTTTTATAATGATTGGCGGTCAACAACTCCTTGGGGAGATACCCGGCCAGATTATGGACGTGAAGAGGTGCGTAGGTACATACGTGATAATGCAATCATGTGGTTAGAGGAATTCCATGTCGACGGATTACGTATGGATATGATTCCCTATATCAGAAATGTAAATGCGGATGAAAACCCTGATGGCGAACTAACCGAAGGTTTGGATCTTTTAAGGTGGATCAATAAAGAAATTTCGGAAAAATATCCCTACAAATTGACCGTTGCGGAAGATCTGCATCAACTGGATTGGGTGACAGACCGGGTAGGTGAAGGGGAAGGTTTAGGTTTTGGAAGTCAATGGGATGCCGGATTTGTTCATCCGGTAAGGAAAATTTTAACTGAACAAAATGATGAAAACCGCAATATGGATGATGCGGTAGCCGCTTTAACCAAAAAATACAGTGGCGATTTTTTTAGGCGTGTAGTTTATACCGAATCTCATGATGAAGTATCAAACGGAAGTGCTCGTGTTGCAGAGGAAATTGCCTATGGAGATGTGAATAACTGGTATTCAAAGAAAAGATCTTCATTAGGAGTAGCGATGGTAATGACTTCTCCTGGTATTCCTATGCTTTTTCAAGGGCAGGAATTACTGGAAGATAAGTGGTTCTCTGATACCGATCCGATAGATTGGAAAAGATTGGAAGACTTTAAAGGTTTCCATAATTTACATAAAGATTTAATTTCTTTAAGAAGGAATTTAAATGGTTCAACAAATGGTCTTACTGGGCAACATATTCAAATCATCAGAAAAGATGATGAGCAGAAATTGGTGGCTTTTCAGCGTTGGAAAGATGGTGGGCCTAAAGATACAACAGTTGTAATCTTGAATTTTTCTGGTTCAGATAAAGCTGTTTATCGTATTGGTTTCCCGCAAAAAGGGTTATGGAAGATAAGGTTTAATTCAGACTGGAACGGTTACAATGAAGAGTTTGGAGATTATGAATCTTTTGATGTAGAGACAACAGATGTGCAGTGTGACGGTTTTGAGCAGAGTGCGGAAATTTCCATTGCACCTTATACTGCATTGATTTTATCGCAGGATTAATCAATCAGTTTTAATAAACTTGTTATGTTTGGATTTAATTTTTAGAATATGAATGAGAGTGGCCTATTTCAGATTGGTGAAGAAATTCAAATTGAAGATCTTGGTAATGGTATCAAAAGGCAGTTATTTGGTTATAACGATCAGGTAATGATGGTGAAAGTTATTTTTGAAAAAGGCGCCATTGGTGTACTTCATGAACACCACCACACACAGGTTACTTACGTTGAAAGCGGTGTTTTTGAGATGACTATTGGTAAACAAAAACAAATCATCAAAAAAGGAGACGGTTATTTTGTTCCACCTCATGAAATTCATGGGGTGGTATGTTTGGAAGAAGGTGTGCTTTTAGATGTTTTTAGCCCGCAAAGAACCGACTTTTTATAAAGCTGATTAATGCTTTAAAATAAAATAAACAATAAATAAGGCTGCAATTACAATAGGAATAATCCATTTCATGGCTTGCCCAGCTCCTTCTTCATTTTTCTCTTCAATCGCTTCTACCGGTGGAGCAGGATGTTCCTGATGTTTTGTATAATCTTCTTCTACACCCTCTGGTGATTTTTTTTCTAATTCTGATTTATCTTGAGTACTCATAATCTTCTTTTTGTTTTGATAAACAATTTTATTGCCAGAAATAATTTTAATGCGCTATTTATCTTTATATGATAAATCACTTTATTAGCTTATTTCGTTAATCATCTTATAATGGCATGAATGATGGACAATAAAAACAGATAATTATTAAGGATGCTATCCATACTGATTTTATTTTTACAATTTATAATGATCCCTTCTCAAACTACTCATCCAGAACTTGACGCGTTTAAGGCGCACAAGAAAATTCCTAAAATTATTGAAAACAATGTATTGATTGCACTTTCTCATTATCCAGAATTAAAGGAAACGTCAATTGATTTTGTATTTAAAAAGGATATTAAGAAATCTGTGATGCAGGCACAGCCAAAGATTGGGAGTTTATTAAATGGGAAAGATGGTAGGGCTTATCAAATCAACATCAGCGCTATGTTTAAATTAACGCATTCGGTAGTACCCATTCATCAATTGCCCGATAGCATTATGATTGGCTGGATAGGACATGAACTGGGGCATATAATGGATTACGAAAACCGGAGTACTTTGGGAATATTAAGATTTGGGTTGGGATATCTTTTTTCTGAATACTATTTAAAGAAAGCAGAAGTAACAGCAGACACTTATGCTGTGAATCATGGTTTGGGGCCTTATATTATTGATACTAAAAGATATATTTTAGATAATACTGATTTGCCAGAAGCTTACAAAGCCAGAATAGCAAGATTATATTTATCCCCTAATGACATTGTAGAACAAGTAAGAAAGTTAGAAGAAGCAAAAGAGGCTAAAGAGAAAGCTAAGCTTTAGCTTTCAAGAATGCATCCAGTTCTAAAAAATCTTCTTCTTTCATCACCCTTGGAATTTTAGCTTGTCCACCTAAATTTTTCTTTTCTTCATTCCATTGATAGAGTTTTTCTACCGGTAAAATTTCTACTTCTACTCCTTTTAAAGCTTTTGAACGGGCAACCGCGTAATTTTTATTGTTTGTTTTCAGCAAATCGTCTAATGAATTTGCAACATCTCCACAGGAAATAGAAGTGGTATTACCTTCTATTCCTAAAAACCATTTATGAATATATTCTTCATTTTTATGGATGGCCGCAACTACAAATTCCTTAATAGCTATTTTGTAATCTTTACCTAGTTGTTCCAAGGCTGTATTCATTTGATGAACAGCTAATTGCGAGCCAACTACATTTAAATAATGTTTTGTACGGCCAGTGATTTTGATTTCCGCCTTTTCTTTATCAGTGATCATCACGGTATCTCCAATCATGTAGCGCCATGCACCAGAAACGGTGGAAATTAATAGTACATAATCTGTATTTTCTTGTGTGTCGGCAAAGGGAAGTACTTTTGCATCCTGTTTCACTGCTCCATTTTCGTCTAGGTAATGTTCTTCAAAAGGTACAAATTCAAAGAAAATACCATTGTTTATGTTTAACGCCATAGAAGAAGTATCCGGACGGAGCTGTGTGGCCATATAACCTTCAGAAGCTAAATAGGTATCGATATAAATAATAGGATGAGCCAAAAGTTTTTCGAAGCTGCTACGGTAAGGCTCAAAAGCTACCCCACCTGAAGTATAAACCTGAAGATTAGGCCATATATCATGAATATTTTTTAATTGATGATGATCAATAATAGCTTTCAGCATCATTTGTATCCAAGATGGAATACCAGATAAACTGCCGATATCCCATTTTGGAGCTTCCTCTACAATGCGTTTAAGTTTTTCATCCCAATCTTTAATTCCGGCAATTTCTTCCCCGGGTTTGTAATAACCTTTAAACCAAGCTGGAATATTACTGGCCGAAATTCCAGAAATCTCTCCTTCTTCATGGTCGTCTTTCTGGATCAAATCAGTGCAACTGCCCAACATCAAAGTTTGCTTTTCAAAAAAATCTCCCGGGAGGTCAAAGTTTTTTAAACCCAAAATTTGTGTAATTCCCGATTTACGGATGGCATCCAGCATATCATCCGTTACCGGGATGTGTTTGCTATTGCTGGTGGTGCCACTGCTTAACGCAAAATAATTCTGTCCGCCTGGCCAAGTTACATTTTGATGTCCTTCTAAAAGGTAATGCCACCAATCATTGTTCATTTTATCATAATCGTGAATGGGAACTGCTTGTTGGAATTTACTGATAGGATTTTCTGAATCCAGAATTTCCCTAAAACCAAACTTTTTACCAAATGCGGTATCTTTTGCTTTTTCTAAAAGAGATAGAAGTACTTCCTTTTGAGATTTTACAGGATCGGGATTTCCGGATATAAATCCAGTGACATCTATCGCTTTTTTGATCAGTTCTCCAATTACAGTCATGATGTTTTGATTTTTTTGCTTTGGAGTTGCAATTTTAATACCGAAATTCTTGGTTGGCTTTTTTAGGGATGAAGGCCTTAAATGCATAAAGTTCTTCAACAGCCCCCTGCCTGCACAAAAGTCACACTATCCGCTCATCATCATTCT